>JBDSGC010000254.1:0-30506 GCA_039919215.1 Thermoanaerobaculia bacterium
GGCGCTGCTGCGAGGCAGCCAAGAGGAAGTGGAAGCCAAGAGGCGATGGCTCTGCTCCTGGGCCGGCGTGTCGGGGGAACGAGCCTCCCGGCTGAAGACCCTCCGCGGGGACATGACCCTCCCCGGCCTGGGACTGACATCGGAGGATCGCCAGCGTTCCCAGGCGGTGACCGCAATCCTCCACGCCGGGGCGGTCACCCGATTCGATCAGACCGCGGAGGTGGCGCAGCTCAATAACGTGGCCAGCACGAAACACCTGCTCGATCACGCGCGCAGCTGCGACGGTGTCGATCGCATCGGCCTCGTCAGCACCGCATTCGTGGCCGGGAGGCGGCGCGGGGCGATTCAGGAGGACGAGCTCGATCTCGACGTCGAATTCAACAACGAATACGAGCACTCCAAGGCGCTGGCGGAGCAGCAGGCCAGGTTGGCCATGGACGATCTCCCCATCGCCGTCTACCGCCTGAGCATCGTGGTGGGCCGCAGAACGGATGGACGCATCTCCCGCCTCTCCGGCCTCTATCCGATCCTGCGGCTCTTCCACGAAGGGCTGCTGGCGATGTTTCCCGGCGAACGGGATCAGCGAATCGATCTCATTCCGGCAGACTTTGCGGCGGCATCGATCGTTCATCTCTTCGATGAGGGGTTCGTGCCCGGAATGACCTATCAGATCTGTGCAGGTGCTGATCGGTCGTTCACGCTGGGGGAGCTGTTTCCCGGCATCGACGGGTTCCTCACGGAGTCCGATGCCGCCTGGCGCCGGCGCGGTCAGCCCCTCCCGCTGCCGGTGAGCCCGCAGCTCTTTCGCGATTTCGTGGACATCGTGGAGCTGACCGGCAATCCCCGGCTCAAGCAGATCATCCAGCAGACCCGGACCGTCACCCGGCAACTCGAAATGCCGAAGACCTTCGACACCCGCGCATTCGAGGAGGCCACTCGGGGCGTTGCCGGTCTGCAGCTCGCGCACGCACGCGACTGGCTGCAGCCCTGCGTCACCAGGGGAGTGGAGACCCGCTGGCAGCAGCCGGCCCGAGGAATCCCGTCATGAAAACGCAGAACGATGATCGGCTGATGTACGCCCAGAACTGGGAAGATCCACGTCTGGAGCTGGAAGCGCTCCAGATTGGCCATGATGATGAGGTAATTGCGATCGCCGGCGCGGGCTGCACCGCGCTGTCCCTTCTGGCCCAGGGGCCGCGGCGGTTGCACGCCATCGACCGGAGCCGTGCGCAGATCTTTCTGCTCCGCCTGAAGCTGGCCGCCGTACGTCATCTGCCTGCCGGGAGAGCCACTCATTTTCTCGGGGGGACGGCCGGCAACCACCGGCTGGCCATGTTCGATTCGATCAAGGGTCAACTGTCCGGGGAGACCGCATTCTTCTGGAACAGTCGCAGGGAACAGATTCGGCGCGGCGTGATCTCCCAGGGACGGATCGAACGTTACTTCGCGTTCCTTCGCTGGCTGCTGCGCTTCGCGCATCCGCAGAGTCGCATCGAGGAGCTCTTCGAACAGCCGACGCTCCAGTCTCAGGGACAGTTCTATCGCCATCGATGGGACACCGCGGGGTGGCGGGGAGTGTTTCTTCTGGCTCATCAACGAGTGCTCGGTCGCGCGCTCGACCCGGCGTTTTACCAGTATGTGAACGCACGGAATCTGCCACAGGAACTGCGCGAGCGGGCGGGGCGGTGCATCACCGAGCTGCCCATCCGGGACAACTACTTCCTTTCGTGGATTCTGCGCGGACGCTATCCCGATCACGCCGGCGCCAGGCCTCCGTACCTGTTGCCGGGCGCAGCGGAGAAACTGGACGAGTATGCAGAACGCCTGGAAACCCATCACGCCGACCTGCGCGAGTTTCTGCGCGCACGCGCGGACTCCAGCTGCGACAAGTTCTATCTCTCGAATGTGACGGAGTGGCTGCCGGAAGAGGAGCTGGCCCCGTTTTTCGAAGAGATCCTTCGCGTTGCTCGCGACGGCGCCACGGTCTGCTATCGGGCGCTGATGATCGATCGTCCGCTGCCGGCCTCGGTGGCCGGCCGGTTCCGGGAGGATCCGGCACGCTCTGCCGAACTAGCGGCGAGCGACCGCGCGTTCGTCAATGTCGGATTTCACGTAATGACGGTGACGAAAAGGGGAGACTCCGATGCCGGCCGCTGATCGAACCGCGGTCGTGGACAGCCTTCGGGCCTGGCTCGTTCGGGCCAATGCAAACGTCCGCCCCATGCACCTGGCGCCGGACACGGACATCATCGAGTCGCGCATCCTGGAATCGCTGCAGGTCGTCGAGTTCATTCTGTTTCTCGAGGAGACCAGCGGACGGGCGATTCTGGCCGAAGAGCTGAACTTCGACTCGCTGCGAACGCTCGATTCGATTTATGAATCGTTTTTCGAGGTTCGCTCGTGACCGCGCGGATCCCGGCGTCGTCCGAACGTCTCGAGCGTGCAACGCGGAAACTGACGGCGCTCTCCGTCACTGCGTATGCGAATCCTCACGGTCGCTTCTGCTGGACTTCCAGCGCCTCCACCGAAAGGCCGGCCATGAGCGAGAGGCTGCTTCCCCTGGCCGGCCTGCCGGTCTTTGGCCAGTTGAGCGACGAGCAGCGCTGGCGGCTGGCGCTGTTGGAGGCGGTGAGTTTCTTCTCGCTCAACATCAGCGGCGAGCGGGAGCTGATGGCTGGGCTGACCCGGCGCCTGGGTGAGGGCCGCCCTGCATTCCTCTCGCGCTACCTGCGGCATTTCCTTGAGGAAGAGAACGCGCACACCGTCGTCTTCGCGCGCTTCTGCCTCGACTACGGCGGGGCGATCTTCGCAGACCGCCAGGTGCGATTCCCGCGCGAGTTCTTGCCGGGCGAGGAGGAGTTCCTGTTTTTCGCGCGGGTGCTCGTGTTCGAGGAGATCGCCCATTTCTACAACCGGAGCATCGCCACGGATGAGGATGTCTGGTCCCTGGCCCGGGAGATCAATCGCTATCACGCCGAAGAGGAGACGCGTCATCTGGCCTTCGGACGGCTACTGGTGGCGGAGCTGTGGGAGCGGTTGTCGCCCGCGTGGGACGGAGAAGGGAAGAGGCGCATCGGCCAGTACCTGACTCTCTACGTCACGACGGTGCTGCAGTCGTACGTCAACCCGGAGGTGTACCGCGCCATCGGGCTGCCGGCCGGTACGCGCCAGCAAATCCTCCAGTCTCCGCACTGGATCTCCCTGGCCGACCAGTCCACCGGCCGCATCACGCGCTGGCTGCAGAAGCTCGGAGTGACCGGCCATGCGTAACGAGATCCCCCGTCCGCTTCCCGGCCTGGTCTGGAAGGCGAGCGGTTTCATCGGCCTGGACGGTCCGCTCTTCTCCCTGGCAGAGGCGATCGATCGACGCTTCCTCGATCTGGCAGCGCACTTCGGCGCGGAGCACCAGCAATTCGGGCCGCTGCTCTCCGTTGGGGATCTCCGGAAGATCGACTACTTCTCCGCATTTCCCCATCTGGTGACGTATCCGGTGTCTGCCGCTCCCGACGCGGACAACCTTCGCGGATTTGCCACGCAGAACGGATCGAACGCCGAGGGCCCTCTCCACACCGCGGAGAACGCACCGATCGAGTCGGTCCTGGCTCCGGCTGCGTGCTACGCGGTCTACATCGGCATGGAAGGGACCGCACTGCCGGCGGCGTCACGCGTGGTCACTGTGAGAGGGACCTGCTTCCGATCGGAACAGCTGTTCGAACCGCTGGTGCGACAGCCCAGTTTCTCCATGCGGGAGGTCGTGCACCTCGGCAGCGCCACCAGCGTGAAGGCGTTCCTGGAAGAAGCGCGGGAGCGGGTTTTCGCCCTGGCCACCGAATGGAGGCTGACTCCGTCGATCGCAGTGGCCACCGATCCGTTCTTTGATCCTGCCCGATCGCCAAAGTACCTCCATGCCACTCTTTTCCCCTCCAAGCACGAGCTGATGGATGCTGGCGTGGCCATCGCTTCCTTCAACAACCATCGCAACTTTTTCGGCGAGGCCTACCGGATCGATGCGAACGGCGCGTTGGCGCACACAGCCTGCGCCGCCTTCGGGATCGAGCGATGGGTTGCAGCGATCCTCAGGCAGCACGGCTCCGATCCCGCGGACTGGCCGATGGAGACGCATGCGTTGCGGGGGAGCCTTCCATGAGACGGCTCATCGCCAGAGGCCTTCGAGGCGGGGCGGTCCGGTTCTGGATCTGCGTCGGCGGTATCGCCGTGAGCACGATGCTGGTGCTGGTTCTCTTCGGGGCGTATCGCAGCGTGTCCGCTGCCGTGATCGAGTTCCTCGGCCGCTCCCGCGCTGATTTGTGGATCGCTCCGCGGGGGACTGACAACCTCATTCGCTCTTCTGGCCTCTTGAACCTGGCGCTCCTCGACGAGATCCGCGGAATCCGCGGAGTGGCCCGAGTCGATCCCATCCTGCGCGCCTTCGTCACCGCGGAAGCGAACGGCAAGCGGCTGACCCTTCTGGGGATTCGTTTTCGTGCGCCGGGTGGTCTGGGCGGACCGGCGGTCCTGGTGTCGGGACGGCTGCCGGGAGGACCGGAGGAAGTCGCACTGGACCGCGCGGCCGGACACCTTCTCGGAGCGCGCCTGGGCGATCACCTTTCGCTGAACGGAATGGACGTCAAGGTCGCCGGGATCACCTCGGGGACGAATCTGCTGGCAACGCAATTCGTCTTCGGCGACCTGGATCCCACGATGCAGACCCTGATGCCGAACGCCTCGTTCGGACTGGTCGAGGCGACGGAAAACGCCGGCATCGAGCAGGTCGGCGCGCGGATTCGACGGCGGTTTCCCGACCTGGAGGTGATGAGCCGCGAGGCCTTCATCGCCAACAATCTCCGCGAAGTCGGTTCGGGCTTCCTGCCGATGCTGCTCCTGATCTCCCTGCTCGGTGTGGCCTCGTCCGCGCTGCTGGTCGCCTTTCTGATCGAAGGGGTTGTGGAGGAGCGGCGCGGCGAGCTGGCGGTGCTGCTGGCGACGGGGGCCACCCCTCCGGTCATCGGCGCCGGGCTGGCCATTCATGCGGCGAAGCTTCTCATTGCAGGAATCGGAATCGGCACGCTGGCGGCGCACCTTCTGGCGGCGACGATTGACCGCATCGCGCCGGTGATCCCGCTGCGCTACTCCCTCACCGACATGGCCATGGTCGCGGCTCTGCTGGCGCTCTCCGGGATCGTGGCCGCGCTCGTCCCCCTCGTTCGCTTGAAGGACATCGATCCGCTGGAGGCATTCCGGTCATGAATGCCATCCGTCTCCAGGGTGTGTCCAAGAGCCGCGGATCGGGGAAGCGATCGGTGCGCGTTCTGCGCGACGTCTCCTTGTCGATTGCAGCGGGCGAACTGGTCCTGCTGGTCGGCCCCAGCGGTTCCGGAAAGACCACGCTCCTCGGCGTCGCTGCAGGTCTGCTTACAGCGGAAGAGGGTGAGATCGAAGTCGGCGCCGTACGCATCGACGGAGCCAGCGCTCATCAGCGACGCGCGTTGCGCGCCGGTGCGGTGGGGATGGTGTTTCAGCGTCCCAGCCTGCTCAGCGGCTTGACTGCGCGTGAAAATGTGCGGCTCATGGCAGCCACCGCAGGAATGCAATCGTGGGATGCCCAACGCCAGACCGATTCCCTCTTCGAGCGACTGGGCATCGGAGCGCTGGCCCATCGCCTCCCGCGCGAGTTGTCGGGCGGCGAGGAGCAGCGTGTCGGAATCGCCCGCGCGCTGGTCCATCGTCCCGCGGTGATCCTGGCCGATGAGCCGACCGCCAGTCTCGATGGGGCGACCGGGGAGTCGATCGCGGAGATGCTGGCCAGCCTTGCGGCCGAGCGGCAGACGGCGGTCCTGGTGGCCACGCACGATCTTCGCTTGCGCCGCTTTGCATCGCGCTGTATTCATCTGGTGGACGGGGTGCTGTCCGAAGAAGAGGCGATGCGATGACTTCGATCGCGGGTGTCCGCTGGGCCACGGACGACGATGACGCTGCGTTGCGGCGTCTCTCCGTGCGCACTCCGATGCAGGGTCCGGTCAGCTATTGCCTGGAGCGCGAACCGGAGTTCTTCGCACTGACCCGGCTTCAGGGCGACCGCGGAGGTCGTGTCGCAGTGGTCGATCAGGGGTCCGGAATTGTGGCCATGGCCATGATGGCCCCCTGCCGGGCCTGGGTCGGCGGTGCCGAACAGCAATGCGCGTACGTCGGAGACCTCAAGGTCGATCCCGACCATCGGAACCGAGGCCTGGCCGGACGCCTGGTGAGTTTTCTCGGGCTGGAGCTGCAGCGGCAGCAGATCGATCGCCTGTTCTTTCTGGCGCTGGCGGGCAATCCTGCCATGGACCTTATCGATCGGTCGCCGGGACACTTCGACGTTCGAACACTGGGGACCATTCGAAATTTTCTAGTTCCTTTCGGCTCATCGAACGGAAGGGAATCGAGTGCGACGGTCCGTCGTGCCACCCCAGAGTCGGTCCCGGAAATGATCGAGCTCTGGAACCGGAATCAGCGTGCTCGCGCCTTCTCCCCGGTGCTCGACGAGCGACTGTTGTCGCACTGGCTCAGCGGATTGCGCGGTCTGGAGGATTTCCGCCTCGTGCACCGCGACGGAAGGCTGACAGGCTTCTGTGCGGTCTGGGATGCCAGCGCCATCAAGCAGATCCGCCTTCTGCGATTGTCGGGTGGAATGCGGTTCATGACGGCGATGTACAACGTGCTCGCGCCCGTGCTGGGACGGCCGCGATTTCCTTCACTGGGACAGCACCTTCGATTTCTCTATGTGGCGCATGCCTGCGCAGAGAAGCCGGAGGACCTGGTTTCGCTGCTTGACGACGTGCGTGAGCAGAATCGGGAGGAGGGCTACCTCTACTTCGACCTCGCGCTCGACCGCACGGATCCACTCGTGGAAGCATTGTCCCGGTTTCGATCGATGACCGTCGACTTCGAGCTCCGTGAAGCGAGGACTCCCGTGCTCTGCCGTTCGACGGCCTCGCCAGGCTCCGACGACTGCGCGTACTTCGATGTGTCCCTTGTCTGATTTGTGAAGCGGGAGGCCGCAATGCGCAAACGACTCACATGGATCACTCTGGTCGTGGCAATCCTCATCCCGCCGGCAGGGAGTCTCGGGCAGGAAGCGACGACCGGTTCGCTCACGGGAAACGTTTCCAGCTCCTCCCAGGCCCTTCCCGGCGTGACCGTGACGGTGACCTCTCCCAATCTTCAGAGGTCGCGCGGCACGCACACGAATGTGAACGGCGATTACCAGTTTTCCTCGCTGCCGCCGGGAGACTACGACGTGCTCTTCGAACTGGAGGGCATGGACAAGGTGCGGAAGAGTGTGCATGTGGCGCTGGCCCGGGAGGAGCGGGCGGACGCGGAACTCCCTCTGCGGAAGGTCGAAGAGATCACGGTCCGGGCCGTGCCGCCGGCGGTGCTGGAGACGACCGAGGTGCAGCGCAACTATCGCCAGGAAGTGATCGACCGGTTGCCGATCGGCCGCGACATCACGTCGATCGCCCTTCTCTCGAACGGGACCACCAGCGGGTTTCCACGCCCGAACATCATCGCCATCGCCGGGGCGGTCTCCAGCGACAATCTGATCCTGGTCGACGGCGCGGTCATTCAGGAGAATCTTCGAGGACAGGCCCATCCGCTGTACATCGAGGATGCCATTCAGGAAACCACGGTCATCACCGGGTCGGTCTCCGCCGAGTACGGACGTTTCACCGGCGGGGTGGTCAGCTCGATCACCCGGTCGGGCGGCAACGAGAGGAGTGGCTCTCTGCGCGACACCATCGACAACACTGCGTGGAAGGGACGAACGCCCTACCGCGGTCAGCAACCGGCGCCCCATCTGAACCAGCTCTTTGAATCGACTCTGGGAGGCCGCATCATCCGAGACCGCCTCTGGTACTTCACCGCGGCGCGATATTCGGACCGTCCGGAGCCGCACGCGTTTGTCGGGAGCAGCGAATCGTTTGCGACCGGGATCAGGGAGTCGCGGCTGGAAGCGAAGCTCACCGCCCTGATCACGCCGAAACAGAGCTGGACCATGACCTCGCTGAGCGCGCCTCATCGGGAGACCGCGCATTGCGAGCACGGCTGCTTCGATGCCGCCTCTCTCGATCCTGAGACGCGCCAACGCAACAACTTCCTTACCGTCCACTACAGCAACGTGGCCGGCAACAATCTCCTCCTCGAGGCGAACTACGCCCGCAAGAGATTCGAGTCACGGGGAAGCGGGGGCCATGACACGGATCTTGTGCGCGGGACGCCCGTTTCGTACGTCACCCCAGACCTGTCCAATTTCATCGGCGACTCGAACGCCCCTCCGTTCTGTGATTTCTGTGGCGGCGAAGATCGGAACAATCGCGCCTGGAGCGTGAAGGGTGGCTATTACCTCGGCTCACGCCGATTCGGCACCCACGACCTGGTGGCCGGCTTTGAGAGCTGGTCGGAGACGCGGAGAACGGACAACCATTACTCCGCAACCGACTACATCATCGGCGTCCTCAGCGGCCATCCGGCTCGCGCGGCCAATGGCGACCTGCTTGTATCGGCGAGCGCAGGGATCGCTCTGATCGGCTATTTTCCTGTCGCGCATGCCATCGGTTCCGATCTGTCCACTCGTTCCTTGTTCTTCAACGACAAATGGAGCGTGAACCGTCACCTCAGCCTCAACATCGGCGTGCGCAGTGACCGGAACGATGCCGTGGACAACCATCGATCGCCCACCTCGCACGCGCAATCGGTGGTGCCCCGGCTGGGGATGATCTACGACCTGCGCGCCGATCGCCGCCTTCGACTCACCGCCAGCTTCGGACGCTACACCGGGCGCCTCTCCGAATACGTGCAGGGCGTGGGTTCTCCGACCGGCGATCCCAGTGTTTTCTACTATGCCTACGGCGGACCACCCATCGTGAATCAGCCGGTCCGCGAGTTTGCGAGAACCGTGTTCGACTGGTTCCAGTCTCACCCGCGTCAGCTCGCGTATGCACAGATCGCCGGATTGAGTAACCGGATCAATGCGAGGCTCAGGCCCCCGACGGTATCGGAGTGGACGATCGGTGCGGGAAGCCAGCTGGGTCGCGGCTTCGTGCGCGTTGATGCCATCCGCCGCACGTGGTCGGATCTCTATGCCTCCATCAACGATCGGAACACCGGTCAGGTGACGGATCCCGCCAGCGGAGTACGCGCCGACCTCGCCCTCATCAAGAATACGAATGGGTTGCAGCGCCACTACCATTCTGTGCAGATGCAGGGAGGGCTTCAGATTCCCCGCGCCGCGCTGGGCGCGAATTACACATGGTCCCGACTGCGAGGGAACGCCGTCCAGGAAGACTTTCTGTACGGTCCGAGATTCGAATCGCTTCAATATCCGGAGTTCGGGGCCTTCCCCCAGAACAATCCTGTCGGCGATCTTCCCTCGGATCGTCGGCACAAGTTCCGCGCATGGGCCACGATCGATGCATCGACGGGACGGGGATCGTTGGTGGTAGGACTGCTGGGACGTTACGACTCGGGGGCGCCCTATTCGCTGCAGGGCTTGATCGACGACCGTGCCTTTGTCGATCCCTCCGTCGTAGCCGCCTACCAGACCCCACCGCGGTACGAGACCTACTTCTTCAGCGGGAGGGGAGCTCTCCACTGGCAGTCCGCCAGCGCTGTCGATCTCGCGCTGAACTACTCCGTGATGGGCGCGCACGGAACGAAGCCCTTCGTCCACGCAACGATCGCCAACCTCACGAACCGTCATGCCCAGATCGGCGGGCTGACACCGGTCCAGACGTCCCTCGACTTTGCCTGCAGGCAAACGAATGGAGCTCCCTGCCTCCGCTTCGACCCCTTCACAACCACGCCGATTGAAGGCGTTCATTACCGGCGCACAGCAGATTTCGGGAAACCGATCGGACCGCAGTCGTATCAGGACCCTCGAAGCTACCAGTTGTCCGTTGGCGTGAGGTTCTAGGCCGGCACGGCCGGCGGCGCTGGTTGCCCACGGCGCCGCCAAGATCACTCCAGGAGTTCTGCCGCGCACGCTCCTAGCCCGCATTTCTCACACCCATCCTGCTGCGGACGCGGAAAGTGGCTCGTCTGCTTCGTTGCGCTTGGAATCGCTTCTCGACGTACCCACCAGTACGCCGTCGTCGCGCTTCCCTCGCGCGCCTCGCATCCGAGTCACTTTGCGCGCCCTCGCGACGGACGGGTGTGAGAAATGCGGGCTAGTGGAACTGATCACCACGCTGCGGTCAGGCCGTCGCTCGGGTTCGACCCAGGTTCGTCCTCTGCCGTGCTGACAGGCTCCAGCGGTTGAGGCCATCCGAGGGCATCGGACTCCTGCTCCTGTTCGAGCAGGTCGGCGAGGCGCTGGCCCCAGGCTTCGATGTCGGAGGGTCGGGCAGCGGGATCTTTGGCCAGTGCCGCCGCGAACAGCTCGTCGATTTCCTTCGATGCGAGCGTGATGAGTTGAGAAGGCGGGTCGGGGACGTCCTGAAGCGCGGAGATCATGACTTCCCACAGCTTCTCGCCCTGGGTCACGCGCCGGCCAACCAGTGCCTCGTAGGCGGCACAGCCGAGAGAGTAGACATCCGCCCGGGCATCGGCGGGGTATCCCTCGATCTGTTCCGGAGCCATGTATGCCGGCGTCCCCACGATCATCCCCGTCTGTGTTGCGTCTTTGTCGAGGGTGAGCGATTTGGCGATTCCAAAGTCGAGAATCTTGACCCGGAGCAGGTTCCCGTCATTCAGCAGAAAGAGATTGGCCGGCTTGATGTCGCGGTGCACGACCCCGACCTGATGCGCGCTGCGAATCGCGGAGCTGGCCTGTCGAACGAGGGAAGCGACCTGCCGTTTCGTTCCGGCCTGGTAGCGTTTGATGACCGATGCGAGGTCGGCGCCGACCAGACGCTCCGTCACCAGAAACATCGTCCCATCATCGAGCTCCCCGGCATCGAAGAGTGCGATCACCGAGGGGTGCTGCACCTGGGCCACGGTGCGGGCCTCGCGTTCGAACCGCCGCTTCACCTCGGCGTTGTTGAAGTGATCAGGCCGGAGCAGCTTGATGGCCACCTCGCGTCCCAGCTTCTCGTCGAAGGCGGACAGGACGATCCCCATGCCACCCGTCCCCAGGAGGGAGACAAAGCGGTAGCGATCGGCGAGAAGGTAGGGGAGGGCGCGGGGGTGGCCGAATCTCGTTCCATCGTGCGTGCATTCGGTCACCTGGTCGGGGAAGCAGCGGCCGCAGCGTGGGCAAAGCTGCAGGAGTGCCACGCCTCGTTCCTTGAGCTCGCGCCGACGCGTCGCTCGCATCGCCTCGGAGTCGGCGAGCTGCTCACGGAGGCGGCGCATCTCCAGTGCCGCGCCGAGCTGCCGGGCGAATGCAAAAAGGATCTGGCGCTCGGTCTGGCCCCAGGTCGGCCTGCGTCCTTCCGCCCGAACGATTCCGCAGACCGTGCCGATGGTTGTGGTCACCGGCACGATCGTTCCCGTCTCGGTCTCCAGCACACCACGGGCAGCGAGAGCGGCCAGGTTTCGGACATCCTCCGAAGAAGGCCCGCCGTCCGCGACTTCGGAAAGAGCGGTGACGTCAGATCCGTCGATCTCCCACACATCGATCGATCCGGCTCCGATGCCGATGGCAATCTCGCGAGCGGTAACCCTGACCCACTGCGGAAGATCCTCTGCCCCTCCGGCCGACCCTTCCAGCAGGCGGGAGATTCTGTCCTGGGCGTCGCGCAGCGCTTCCTCGGACCGCATCCGTTCCGAAACGTCGTGGACCAGACCGCGGAAGCCAATGACCTCATCCCTCTCGTCCAGCTGTGGCATTGCCGACAACGCCACGGTGGCGGTCGTGCCATCGACGGCAACGATCCGATGCTGGCGATCGCGAATGGTCTGCTTGGAGCTGTAGATCTCGCGGAACATGTCCTTCATCACCCGCCCCGTTTCGACGTCGGTGTACTGCCGGTAATTGAGGCCGATCATCTGTTCGGCTGGATGGCCGAGTATTTTCGCGAGCACATCGTTGCAGGTGAGGATGGTGCCGTTCAGGTCGAGCTCGAAATACCCTTCCTCGATGTTCTCCAGGACGGAGCGGTAACGCCGCTCACTGGTGGCTAGCAGTTCCTCCGCTCGTTTTCGTTCCGTGATGTCGCGCAGGACGATGAGGCGGCCGACCGGTTGCGAAGGGTTCTCGCCGATGGGAGAGATCCGCAGGTCGAACCAGCGTGATTCCCCCGACAGGCTGAGCTCGACCTCGGTGCGTGCGTTGGCGGTGTCGCGGAATCGCTCCACCAGCGCCTGCTGCGTGGACAAGGCCTCGGCTGCGCGACGGCCCACAATCTCGTTTTCGCTGACGCCCAGCGCGGCGAGGGCCGCCGGGTTGATATCGACGATGCGACCTCCTTCGTCGATGACGAGCACGATGTCCTCCATCCGCTCCACCAGACGTTCCCGGGCCACCGGCACGATGGCCAGAAGTCCGTGGCGCAGCAGCGACCATCCGAACGCGGCCCCGCTCAGGGCGAATGCGAAGGGAGCGGTCTGCACGCCCCGCAGAGGCCCGACGTTGGCCACGTACAGAACGCTTCCAAGAAACGGTGGAGCACAAGCGAACAGCAGCGCGAGGCGCTGCCCGCGGAACACGCCGGATCGCCGTCGAAACCCCCTCACCAGAATTACGGTGCCGGTGAGGCAGAGCAGATAGGCGTAAAGGGTGAAGATCCAGAACATCACGCCGTGATCGACGTGCAGCAGCGTGAGCCCGCCCGACTGTTGCATGCCCGCGCCCGACCACAGAAGAAAGGAAAGCGGCGGGACCAGCGCAACGATCAGGGTGGCCAATGGAATGATCGAGAGCACCAGGAACGTGGAAAGGCGGAACCAGGAATCGAGGCGCGCCAGGCGGAAGGTCAGGGCCAGCCAGGCCACAGGAACGGCAGTCACGCCGAGGTAGGCAACGCGGGCCCAGAGAAGCTTGCCGCCGAGAGTAGGATCGACCAGCTCGAGCGAGTAGGCGAACGACCAGATCGCGATCGCCATCATCAGCGTCACGAACGTCCGACCTCCCTGCACCTTCCGGCGTGAAACGACGAGAACTCCGAGCGCGAGGACGCCGATGGCCACGGCAGCGAGCACCGTCGGCAGCAGGAGCCTCAGAGTCAGAGCTCTCATCAGATGGGCTCGCGCGTCTGCTCACGGCCGGCGGCGGTCGCACCGCTCCGGAAGTGAAACGCGCGATTCCAATGCTCAGGGAATGGGTGATTGTCTCAGGGGAAGGAATGGCGACGCAACGAGGACCGCGCCGGGAGGACTCTGTGAGCCAGGCCTCACCAGAGCGACTGCAGTAAAATCGCTGGCCCCTGATGTCAGAGCCCTCCACAGCTCCGGTTTCCCTTGGCCACTACCGCGTTCTCTCGCCGCTCGGTGCGGGCGGAATGGGCGAGGTCTACCTCGCTCTCGATACGCGCCTCAGCCGGAACGTGGCCATCAAAGTGCTCCCGGCACACGCGAATGCCGACCAGGACGCACAGTTGCGCATGCTGCGCGAAGCGCGGCTCATCGCCACCATCGAGCATCCCAATGTCTGCACCATCTACGAGATCGGGGAGGAGAACGGGCGGCCGTACATCGTCATGCAGTACATCCAGGGGGAAACCCTCGGTGAGCGCATGCGCCGCGGACGGATTCCCCTGACGGAGGCCGTCTCGTTCGGCCGTCAGATCACCGCCGCGCTGGGGGAGGCCCACAAGCGCGGCATCGTGCACCGGGACATCAAGCCGGGAAACATCATGATCAGCGCGTCCGGAGTGGTGAAAGTTCTGGATTTCGGGTTGGCCAAATCGTTCATGCGCGGAGGCGATGACGCCACCGAGCTGCTCATCTCCGGCCCGAACACCATCGCCGGGACCGCGCCCTACATGTCTCCGGAACAGCTTCTCGGTGAGCCGCTCGACGGGCGCAGCGATCTGTTCAGTCTGGGCATCGTGTTGTACGAGATCGCTTCGGGACGGCGTCCGTTCGATCGGCGCACCGCGGCGGCCACCATCAACGCCATCCTGTCGGACGATCCGGGCCCGCTGGCCTCCTCCGATCTTGCGCAGCTGGAGTCGTTGATCCTTCGCGCGCTGGCGAAACCAGTGGGCCGCCGGTTTGCGGACGCCTCCGAGATGCATGAGGCATTCGATGCGGTACAGGAGACGCGCAGCCCGGTGCCGGTCACCCGAGTTTCGGCAATCTCCACCGCGTCCAAGCCGTGGATGGATACGCCTTCAACGGACCCCACCGCACTGAAGTTGTATCTGCGCGGTCGCATCCAGTGGAACAAGCGTCATCCCGATGCCCTCCGCCAGGCCATCGCTCTGTTTCAGGAGGCCGTGGAGATCGATCCGATGCACGCCAGCTCGTACGCCGGTCTGGCCGACGCATACATGATGCTCGGCTTCATCCAGATGATTGCGCCGCGCGACGTGATCCCGAAAGCGAAGGCGGCGGCCATGCGCGCCATCGAGCTCGATCCTGGCCTGGCCGAGCCGCATGCCTCTCTCGGTTATCTGGCTGGCTTCTTCGAGTGGGACTGGTCCACGGCGCAGCGCGAATTCGGGGAAGCGATGCGGTTGAACCCGAACTATGCCTGGGCCCCGCACTGGTATGGCATCCTCGCCGTGCAGAGATCCGCCGAGGAATCGATGCGCCTGGTCACGCAGGCCCATGAGATCGACCCGCTCTCCCCCATCATCCACACCGGCATCGGCGTCGCGCATCACTTCCGGCGCGACTATGGCGCGGCCTTGAGGCTCTACCGTCAGGTGCTCGACAGCGAGGCGGCATTCGCGCCCGCTCATTACTACATCGGGTTGACCTACGAGCAGACGGGAGACTATGAGAACGCGATCATGAATTTCACGCGCTCCGCGGAGATCGGCGGGCGGGGAGGGCTGTTCCTGGGTGCGCTGGGACATGGCTACGGCGTCAGCGGCGCCCTCGACGCTGCGCGAGGCGTCCTCAAGGAACTGGAAGAGCGCTCCCGCGAGCGGTACGTTTCGCCGTTCAACATCATGCTTGTCCACCTCGGGATGGGAGAGACCGAACTCGCGCTCCACTGGTTCGAACGCGCCCTGGAGGACCGCACTGGCACGCTCTGGCACACCCCGGTCGACCCACGCTTCGACGGCATCCGCAACGAGCCAGGGTTCCGGAGACTGCTGGAGCCGTTCGGGTTGAACGCCTAGGCCGGCACGGCCGGCGGCGCTGGTTGCCCAAGGCTCCGCCAGGATCACGCTCCAAGACGTTCTGCCGCGCAGGCTCCTAGGAGGCAGTGCTGAATGGGTTCGAGGAACGCGTCCTGTCCATGCGAGTACAGTACGCTCGATGAACAGCCTGCAGGAGCCTGCGTTCGATCTTTCCACCAGGCAGTATTTTCGTCTTTTGGAGGGTCTCAAACAGGCGGTCATCGGCACTGGCGGAGATGGAAACGTCATCCTGTGGAGCAAAGAGGCGGAAGCTCTCTACGGATGGTCAGGGGAGGAAGTGCTGGGCCTCAGCATCCTGGAAGTCACACCGACCGACGTATCCAAGAGCAGGGCTGCGGAGATCATGAAGACGCTGGGGGAGGGCCGCGTCTGGTCGGGGTCATTCGGCGTCCGTACCAAAGGGGGTCGAACCTTCGAAGTCAGCGTCACGGACATTCCCCTGATGAACGCCGACCATCAGGTGGCAGGAGTGATCGGAGTCTCCGCACTGACCGATGCGCTCACGTATGTTGCCGCGGCCATGAGCGAGCTCGCCGCGGCGTGCGATCTGGTCTGGCCGGGCCGGGTCTCTGTGAAGGTTTTCGACAAGGTGCCGGGCGTCATCACGGCCAGCAAGCCGCATGTGACGCAGCTCCTGGCCCTGACCCTTTCGCGATTCATCGAGACCCTGCGGGAGGGAACTGCCGTCGAGATCTCTGTGCGAAGTGCTGACGGATCGCCCTTCACCGATTTCAACCTCACCAAACGTTCAGACTCAGGCGTGTACATCCAGATCGCCGAACGCCTCGAGCAGCAAACCTACGGAATCCTGCGAGGGCTTCTGCGCCCCGCACAGTCGACGGAATTCGCTGCGGTGCTAGTCAACATGGTCGGTGGTCACATGATCGTCGGGGCCACTGATACCGGACCTTCCAGCATCCACCTGCTCCTTCCCGGCAGGGCGGGCGCCTGACGAGCGTTCCTTGCCCGGCGCGATCTTTCAGCAGATGCGCGGGAGCACTTCGCCGAAGGGGAGGTCGATGATTCGCTGCCCCCGGATGGAGGTGTGCATCATCACGAACCCGGGACGCTCGGCGGTCACCCGGCCGATGATCGCCGCTTCCGATCCGAGCGGATGGGCGCGCATGGCCCGGAGGACCTGCTCGCTTCCTTCCGGCGGAACGAAGGCGATGAGCTTGCCCTCGTTGGCGACCAGCAGGGGGTCGAGGCCGAGGATCTCGCAGGCGCCGCGCACCACATCGCGGATCGGGATGCGCGTCTCATCCACTTCGATGCCCAGCTTCTGACGGGAGGCGATCTCCACGAGGGTGGCGGCCACTCCGCCGCGGGTGGGATCGCGCATGGCGTGGATGTCGGGCCAGGCCTGCAGCATCGCGGCGACCAGCTCGTGCAGCGCGGCGGTATCGCTGCGCAGCTCCCCGTCGAACTCCAGCCCCTCCCGCTGCGAGAGGATGGTGATGCCGTGGTCGCCGATGGGACCGGAGAGCAGAATGTCATCGCCCGGTCGCACCCGGCTGGAGGACATCACGATGCCCCTGGGGATGATGCCGATGCCGGTGGTGTTGATGAAGATCTTGTCCCCGCTGCCGCGGCCGACGACCTTGGTGTCTCCGGTCACGATGTGCACGCCGGCGTGGGAGGCGGCCTTGCGGATCGATTCGACGATGCGCTGAAGATCTTCGACTTCCAACCCTTCCTCGAGAATGAGCGCCAGGGAGAGTGCGCGCGGCACTGCACCGCTCATGGCCAGATCGTTGATCGTGCCGTTGACGGCGAGCTCGCCGATGTCTCCGCCGGGAAAGAAAATCGGTGTGACCACGTAGGAGTCGGTGGAGAAGGCGATGCGCTCGCCGCCGATTTCCAGGATGGCCTGATCGTCGAGCGCGTCGAGCGCAGGATTGCCGAACGCTGGAAGAAAGAGCCGTTCGATGAGCTGCGAGGTCAGTTTCCCGCCGCTGCCGTGACCGAGCAGGATCTGCTTCCGTTCGCCGATGGGAAGGGGGCAGTCGGCAAAAGGGATGGTCGAGTCGTCAGAGGACATCGTCCTCACCCATGGCGATGTGCAGCTGATCCCAGAAGAGGTGCAGCAGCGTGGTGTGTGTCTCCTGGATGCGATGGATCGACCAGCTCTTCACGATGAAGCAGTAGTCGCAGTTCTCCGGCATGCGGCCGCCATCGCGGCCGGTATACCCGATGGTGAGCATGCCCATGTCCCGGCCGCGTTTGAGCGCGCGATTGACGTTGGCCGACGCGCCGGAGGTGGAAATGCCCAGGAGGATGTCGTCGGGCCGGGCCAGCATGTCCAGCTGCTCGACGAAGATGCGGGAGAAGTCGCGATCGTTTCCGATCGCCGTGATCAGCGCGGTGTCGACGGTGAGGGCCATGGCCGGCAGGGCCTTGCGTTTCTCGATGATGGGATGCTGGAACTCGACTGCGATGTGCTGCGCGTCGCAGGCCGAGCCGCCGTTGCCCATCAGCAGGAGGCGCCCTCCGCGGGCGAAGCGGCCGGCCACGTCCGCGACGCATCGTTCCAGCAGCTCGCTGTTTTCCTCGAAGAATCGCAGCGTTGTATCTGCACTCTCGCGAGCTTTGCGGAGGATGGCTTCTCTCACGCCTGAATGTACCGCCCGTATTGATAGTACGCGGCACAGGCCCCCTCGGCCGACACCATGGTGGCGCCCAGCGGATGTTCCGGACTGCACTCCTTGCCGAATGCCGGGCAGTCGCCAGGCTTCTTCAGGCCGCGAAGTATGGGGCCGCTGATGCACAGCTCCGATTCCTGCGTCTCGATGGCCTCGACGTCGAAGAGGCGCGAGGCATCGTGCTCTGCGTATTCGTAGCGAAGCTTGTAACCGGATTTCGGGATGGACCCCACGCCGCGCCACTTGCGATCGCCGACTTCGAAGACCTCGAAAACGATGTTCAACGCGGGGCGGTTGCCTTCCGCGGTCACCGCTCGTGAGTACTGGTTCTCCACTTCGGCTCGTCCTTCTTCCAGCTGGCGGACGGTCATCAGGATCCCTTCGAGCAGATCGATGGGCTCGAAGCCTGAGATGACGATGGGCACGCGGTATCTCTCCGCCAGGGCCACGTACTCCGAGGTTCCCATGATGGCGCAGACGTGGCCGGGGCCGAGGAATCCCTGCACGCGGTTGCCCGGCGACTGGAGGATCGCGGCCATGGCCGGGGGAACCAGAACGTGAGAGACGAGCATGGAGAAGTTCTTCACGCCATCGTGCTTGGCGCGGTACACGGCCATGGCATTGGCGGGAGCGGTGGTCTCGAAGCCGATGCCGAAAAAGACGACGCGCTTCGAGGGATTGTCGATGGCGATCTTCACCGCATCGAGAGGGGAGTAGACCACGCGAACGTCGGCCCCGCGGCTCTTGAGGGACAGCAGGTCGCCGCGCGAGCCGGGAACTCGCAGCATGTCGCCGAACGAGGTGAAGATGACGTCGGAATGCGAGGCGATGGCATGCGCCCGGTCGATCATCTCCAGCGACGTCACGCAGACCGGACATCCCGGACCATGAACCAGCTCGATGAGCGAGGGGAGCATGCGATCGATGCCGTAACGGACGATGGAGTGGGTCTGTCCTCCGCACACTTCCATGAGCACCCAGGGGCGGGTGACCAGCGCTGTGATCTCCTGCACGAGACCGGCGGCCACGGAGCCGTCGCGGTACTCGTCGAGGTACTTCACGGCCGCTTCTCCAGTTGCGCGATCAGGTCGGCAGTCAGTTCGCCGGTCTGCCCCAGCTCTTCCAGGATGGCGTACGAGCGGGCCGCTTCGTCTTTGTCGATCATGGAGATGGCGAACCCTACATGGACGACGACGTACTCGCCCACCTTGGCCTCCGGAACGTATTCAAGGCAGACCATGCGGCTGACACCCCCGAAACGAACCTTGCCGAAACGAAGGCCCTTCTGATCGCTCAGCGCGAGAATCTCACCTGGAATTCCGAGACACATGGTCTGCTCCTCCACAACGGTACAAGGCGACGGCTGCCTGTCCGAGCGCGATCCCGCCATCGCTCGGGGGCACGTGATGGTGCATGAGAACCTCGAACCCGTCCCCGGTCAGCAGAGCCTTTGCCCGCTCGCTGAGAAGCCGGTTCTGGAAGCACCCACCGGACAGAGCGACGATCCGGATTCCAGTGGATGCTTGGATCCTGTGACAACCATCGCGGATCACCTGCGCGATCGTCTCATGGAAGCGGGCGGAGACCCTGGCGATGTGGTCGCGGCCCGGGTGTTGACGCAGGGCGGCGACGATTTCCCGGATGGCCGGGCGCAGATCGACCGCCTGCTGGTCGATCGCGAACGGATAGGGTTCGGCAGTCTCCTTGTCTGCGATGGACTCGAGCTCGATGGCCGCCTGCGCCTCGTACGTCGACATCTCTCCGATTCCGCACAGGGCGGCCACGGCGTCAAACCATCTGCCAGCGCTGGTTGCCGGCGGTGAGTGGACATCCCTGCCGATCATCCGGCAAACGGTCTGGCGGCGGCGAGCGTCGATGCTGGAGAGAAAGTCCGGATCCTCCCCGCAGTCCAGAAGCGCAGCAAGAGCGAGCCGCCAGGGCTCACGGATCGCCGCTTCGCCACCGGGTAGAGGAAGCGGTCGAAGATGCAGGAGCCGTTGGAAGTCGTTGAGGCCGGCGACCAGAAATTCGCCACCCCAGATTTCGCCGGCGGGGCCGCAGCCCGTTCCATCGAACGCGACGCCGATCACCGTGTCCGTCCGTTGATGCTCCGCCAGGCAGGATGCGATGTGGGCGTGGTGATGCTGTACCGGAATGGCCTTCAGGTCCGATTGAAGTGCCCAGCGCGTCGAGGCATAGTCGGGATGCAGATCATGGGCAACGATCTCCGGTCTCACACCGAGCAGCCGGGTCATCTTCTCGATGGTCACCTCGAATGCGCTCTGCGACGCGACGCTGCCGAGGTCGCCGATGTGCTGCGAGAGATAGGCGTCGCTTCCGCGAGTGATGCAGATCGTATTTTTCTGCTGGGCACCCGTGGCCAGAACGGAGGGACCGGAAAGCGGGAGGGAGACCGGCCGTGGCACCAGGCCTCGGGATCGGCGGGCGGGCTGAGACGTTCCGTCGATGATCCGGAGAACCGAGTCATCGGCTGGAGAGTGGATGTCGCGGTCGTGCAGAAGAAAGAGGTCGGCGACCGACTGGAGTTGCCGCAGCGCCTCGTCGTTCTGCGTCACGATCGGTTCGCCGGAAAGATTGCCGCTGGTCATGACCAGGAGAGGGAGGCGCGCGGCCAGAAGATGATGCAGAGGCGTGTAAGGAAGCATCACTCCGATTTCGCGCAGCCGCGGGGCCACACTCGGTGCGACCGTCGAATGCCGCCTGTCCATCAGAACGATGGGACGGGCGATGGAGAGAAGTTCACGTCGAGCCGGTGGGGAGACCACGGCGATGGAATCGACGGTTTCCATGTCGCGGGCCATCACGGCGAATGGCTGGTCCGGTCGATGTTTCCACTGACGCAGTCGCGCCACCGCTGCCTCATTCGTCGCATCGACGGCCAGATGAAAGCCGCCGATGCCTTTGACGGCGACGATGGACCCGGCGCCGAGGGCGGCGATTGCATCTTCCAGCGCGTTCGCTGTTTCCTGACGCCCGGCTCCGCCAAAAGTCAGCCGGGGGCCGCACCGCGCGCATGCATTGGGCTCCGCGTGGAAGCGGCGGCTGGCGGGATCTTCGTATTCAGTGCGGCAGTCAGCGCAGAGATCGAAGGCGGCCATGGTGGTGCGGCCACGGTCATAGGGCAGCTCGCGGATGATGGAGAACCGCGGGCCGCAGTCGGTGCAGTTGATGAAGGGATACAGGAACCGGCGGTTTGAAGGATCGAAGAGTTCGGAGAGGCAGTTCTGGCAGGTCGCGGAGTCGGCCGGGATGTCGGTCGTGCCGCGGCTCTGGTGATCGCTCTCGACGATTCGGAATCCCTGCTCGCCGATCGCTCGAAGCGGCGTGCTGTCGATGGTCTCGATTTGCGCCAGCAGGGGTGGATTTTGCCGAAGCTGCGCGTGAAAACGAGCGAGGGACCGGCCATCGCCTTCGATCTCGATCTCCACTCCGGCTGCATCGTTGCGGACGAAGCCAGAGAGCTGCTCTTCCGTGGCCAGCCGATAGACGAACGGACGGAAGCCGACGCCCTGGACCACACCCTGAACCCGCAGGCGCATGCGCGAACGGGGGATCTCCATCAGGGGAGTGAGGGCCATGAAGAACTAGAGCAGACCGAGGGCACGAGCGGCGTCGGGAAGCGCAGCACCCGTTCCGGCGAGATGGTTGCTTACGGCGACCAGTCCGCCGCCGATCTGAGTCAGGCCGGACGCCACTGCCGGAATCTCCGTTTTCAGGGGAGTGGTCTCCACCTCGATGGCCCGGACACCCATCTGGATTTTCTGGAGGCTGTTGCGGATCCCCTTGAGCGACCGATGAATCATGTGCAGGGCCCAGGCGAGGAAGCCGAGCAGCACCAGGAAGAGCACGGCGGTGAGAACGGTCCACAGGATCATCGGGACTCCTTGGGGGCCACCGAGTCGAGCGTGTCGGCGATGAGCTTGGCGCTGCCGTCGATCTGACCGGCCACTGACAGAAGAGTGGGGGCAAGCTCAATGACCGCTCCCAGTCCTGCAATGGCGGCGGTGTTCTGGGCGATGCCCTGAGCGGCGGGGACGGTGCGTCGGGCCAATTGCAGAATCTCGCCGCATACCTTGACCACAGCCATCAATCGGGCCGCCGCGACCAGTGTGGCCACGAGCGCCAGGGCGATGGCGACCCACCAGATGATCTCTACGGATTGAGGCATCGTCGTCTCCTAGGCCGCGTCGGACTTCTTGGCGATCCTGCCCAGTGCACCGTCCGCGCGCACCAGCTTCTGCAGGACGCCGTTCAGGCCGCCACCCAGTTGCGAGAGCGCTCCGTTGATGGCCTGGATGGTTTCGGCAAGGGGAGCGGTGTCGCTCCTGACCTGCAGCAGACCCTCGGCGATCTGTCCGAGAGCCTTCGCGGTCATGGCCAGCCGCCAGGCGATCATGATCAGGCCCACCGCGAGGACGGCGACCAGAATGCCCAGGTAGATGAGCGTCGCCAGAAGGACTGGCTGCATGCTATTTCCTTCCGCCCGCGACCGCGGTGATTTTGGCCTCGATCGAACCCGCCCCGCCAGCGATGGCCTTGGCCGTTGCCAGGATCTCGCCGGCCACCACGTTGGTTTTCTGCAGCATCCAGATGGAGACGGTGTTTCCGGCGATCTCTTTTCCGGCCTGCCAGATGGCGGCGGCCTTCTTATCGATGCTCCGGGCCGCGGCGATGATGATGAGCAGCAGCACAGCGACGATCACAACGACCACTGCCCCGATAGCCCAGGAAATCTTCCAAAGTGTCATGGCATCCATGGCGACTCCTTACTTGACCACGATGAGGCTAGCAGACTCTATCTAGCAGACTCAATGCAAACGGCTTGCAGAGCTCCAATCTCTAGTGGCCAGGGAGCGATGTCAACCCGGCTTCGAGTTTTCGAAGCGGACCGGGACGGGTTACGATTCCCACATGCGCCGACTCTCTCTTCTCCTCTTGCTTCTGACCGCTACGACCGCCCTCTCCCAGGAAACCCCACGAGCTCTGGTGGGCCGATCGATCGCCCATGCCGGCGGGTGGGCTGCCTGGAGTGGCGTGCACACGGTCCAGTTCCGCAAAACCACCGTTCGCTTCGCTCCGGACGGATCGGTCACCGGCACCGTGGTGCAGATCCATCGCTACGAAATGGATCCACAGACGCGGATGCGCATCGAGTCGGAGGAGAAGGGCTCAAAAGTTGTCCTCATCAACAACGGAGAGCAGGCCTGGAAGATCGTCGACGGCAAGATTGGCACCACCGAGGCCGAGGTCAACTCCGCGCGCAACTCGACGTTCGGATCGCATTACGTTTTCGGCATGCCGTTCAAGCTTCTGGATCCGGGAGCGAGCCTCGCCGACGCCGGAACGAAGACGCTGGACGACGGGACCGTGGTGCGCCAGGTGCGCGTCACCTACGCGAAGGGGGTGGGGGACGCCGGCGGCTTTCACACATGGACCTATCTGATCGAGCCGAAAACCGGGCGTCTGGCTGCCAACCTGCTGCTCTATGCGGCGGGCAGATACGACTGGACCGAGTACCACAACGAGAAAACGATCGGCGCCCTGACTCTCGCGACCCTGAGGCGCGGATTCAATGCCGACGCGAACGGAAAGGTCGGGCCGAAACAATCGGAGATCACCTACGACCAGATTGAAACGAATGTGTCGTTCCGTGACGACTTATTCGCGCCGCCGCGCTGATTCGCAGCGTTCTGTTTTGTTGGTGACCGGTCGAAGACTCTCGTCGCGAGTGTCCTTCCCCGCACGCGGGGAGAAGGTGCCAAAGGCGGATGAGGGGGCTCGCTGCGTCACTTGTAGCGACACAACCCTTCGCCCGCCGCTCCGCTTCACAACTGGCTCTCGGCGACGCTCCGCGAGCTCCCGCCGGCAGGGATGCCGGCGTTACGAATTCGTCTCACGCCTCGGGCAGCAGCGAGGTACACACGCCGTCGAAGCTTTCGTTGCTGCAGCCGCAGAGTGGATCGCTGCAGGCGAGGTGCGACTCTTTGCCCAGCACGGTCGAGAACTCGTCCATGAAGCGGCGCTTCCCTTCCTCGATCCCGCGCTCGGTCAGACGGAAAGTCTCGCCGCTGGCGACGAGCAGCGTGCGTCCCACCAGTCGCTCGAGCGCCGCGTCCATCTCCTCCGCATCGAGCTTGAGGAACCGGTTGAGCTGTTCGGGGGAGACGGAGTCGCCGAGGTGCTCGCCCCGCATCCAGAACATCATCTGGAGGATCTCGTCCTGGGCTCGAAGAAGGTCGGTCATGGTGGTGAGAGCGCTACTGCGAAGCCGACTGCGCTGGTGGCTCGTTCATGGCGATCTTGATCACAGCGTCGTCGATGGTCGCGGGGTAGACCACGAGGTGCAGCGATGGATCGGTCGAGCAGTTCCCGGTGCGCAGGTCGAACTTGTGGCCGTGGCACGGACACTCGACAAAAAGCTGGTGATAGACGGCATCCTCGAGCGTTCCGCCGCCGGCAGGACACTCGTTGCGGAAAACGAACGGGCGATCGTCGAGTGTGCAGACCAGGAGCTGCTCATCGAACCCTTCGACCTTGACCCATTAGCCTTCTTTCAGCTCGAAGGCGTGAACGAGCGGGATCCATTTTCGGGGATCGGGTTGCTGGGATGCGCCGGTCAAACCGACCACCTCGATGGCTCGAAGTTCAGGCACCTGTTCGTAGAGATTCTTTTCGATTCCGCGCTTGAGCGTGATCAGGGAGGAAGCACAGCCATGACAGGAGCCAGTCATCTCCAGCACGGCGACGTGGTTCCGCACCTCGATCAGGTGAACGTCCCCTCCGTGGCTCTGGATCCCGGGACGGGAGAGCTCGAGGGCGGCTTCCACTCTGGCGGTGAGGTCCACTTCGACCAGCCCGTAGCCTCGAAGGAGGACATCGACGAGAGGAGCGCGGGCAACCAGTTTCAACAGATGTTCCTGACCGTTCTCCTTGAGGACGCTGACGATTCGCTGCAGCGCTTCGCGGTGGAGCTCCAGCAGGGGCCCGAGGGTTTTGAATGCGGTCTGGCGCTCCGCGTTGGGCGCGCCTTCGAAATCCTTCATGAGGGTATCGAGCTCACTGAGCTGCATAGGCACCTACCAGATTCTGGATCTCACGGATGGCGTTCGGGACTGCTGCTTCCACTTTCTCGCTCAGCCCCAGACGCAGCTCGCAGTCAAGGGGCTCACATCCGATGAACATCAAACCGGCGGGCAGAACATCCAGCCTGCGCGCCATTTCCATGGCCCGCGACGGTTCGGTGAAATGCGGATCGATGCGCTCGCTGGCCAGCGCGCGGTGACGGTCGCAGGTGGGATCGAAGACGTACAGCGTTCCCGGCTCGTTGTTGCGCTTCACGGCATCGACGAAAATGAGCCGGTCGTATTTGTCCATCAGTTTGAGGACGAGGTCGAACCCGCCGGTTCCGACTTCCAGCAACTCGGTTTGCGGCGGGAGCTCGGCAACCGGAAATCGCCGCACCACTTCGGCTCCGAATCCATCGTCGCCGAGGAGGAGGTTGCCGAAGCCGGCCACAAGAGTCTTCATGGCGTCAGGGCGCGGGCAAGCTCGCCGATCCGGTCGATGGCAGGGCTGGTGGTGGCGATGTCCAGCGGTCCGACCCCTTGCCGCTCGGCGCTCCTGACCAGTTCGTCCTGCGGCACGATGCCGAGGATCTCGAGGCCCTTCGTGCCGCAGAAAGCGCGCAGCTCTTTCTCGTCGTCTGCGCTGGCGACCTTGTTGGCGACCGCGAAGACCTTGCCGATGCCGAGCTCGCGTCCGAGCTCGGCCATGCGCGCCGCTGTCTCCATCGATTTGAAGTACGGCTCGACGATCACCAGCAGCGTATCGACGCCGCGCGCCGTTCCTCGGCTGAGGTGCTCCAGACCCGCTTCGATGTCCAGGATGGTGGGACGGTCGTTTCCTCCGACCATTTCTGCAACCAGGCTGCGCACGGCAGCGTGAGCGCCGCACATTCAGCCAGCTCCGGCGTGCTCCACACGCCCCATCAGGATCAGGGTGACGCCGTCGGCCGCCGGCACTCCGTATTCATCGGCGACCTCCTGCGGTGTTTTGGCCAGGACCGCTTTGGTATTTCCTTCTTCGTCGGTGACGCGTTTGAGGATGTCGCGCGTCAGGGGACGGATGTTGGCGGCCTCTTCCCGGGACAAGCCGAGGGTGAGGGCGAGGTTCGGGTTGGAGTCGGCGTCGATGGCCAGAACGTCCGGAGTTCCCTGACGCACCAGCAGCCGTGCCAGCGTCCCCGCGATGGTCGTCTTTCCCGATCCGCCTTTTCCTGCGATGGCAATTTTCATAATTCCCCGGCCGGACGCACGATCCAGCCCGTGGGCCGCTCGCTAGGATCCGCAATGATGTAATCGTACCGCTGCAACGGCTCATCCGCGCCGGCGAG
This sequence comes from Thermoanaerobaculia bacterium, assembly GCA_039919215.1. Classification (GTDB taxonomy): domain Bacteria; phylum Acidobacteriota; class Thermoanaerobaculia; order Gp7-AA8; family Gp7-AA8; genus JBDSGC01. Next base: position 26,286 of record JBDSGC010000254.1, read on the forward strand.
AATCCGCTGCACCAGTTCGAGGACCTTCTGGGGGGCAGGCTCGACGGCGGGACTGAGATGCTCGCCACATTCCTCGATGTCCGGCTCGACCTCGATGACGATGACGTCGGGGGGGAACTTCTTGAAGTAGGTGCCGACCACCAGCAGATTCTCGAGGCTGGTCACCCCAGTTGCCGCTTCCACCACGCGCGCTTTGACTTCTTCAATGTCCGGCAGCTCGTGATTCCAGCGATAGCGGCGGATCTCGCCCGGGGTAGTTTCGCGGCGCACGGCTCCGATGAACACCATCCGGTCGAACGGCTCCCGCTCGTCCAGGTAATGCATGATGAAGAGCGGTCCGTAGAAGAGGTCCTCGACCACCACGCCCTCAGGCCATTCGACCGCCTGGAACTTCGCGACGAACAGAGGACCGAAGGAGAGATCGGTGAGTTGCGAGTAGCCCACGCCGCCGATGAGGGTTCGGGTCATGATTTGGTTGGCGTCATCTCTCGCGGCATTTCGCGATGGGAACGGGCGATGCGAAGAGCGGCGTTGGTGACCCTTCCTCATCGAGTTCCTTCTCCCCGCCGCAGCGGGGAGAAGGTCCGCGAAGCGGGGATGAGGGGTTTCTCCTTCGCGTCACAGAGCGACCCCTCATCCGCCTTCGGCACCTTCTCCCCGCTGTGGCGGGGAGAAGGGACTCGTTGGAGAAGAGGGCCCGCCGTGCCGGCTCACTCCACTCCGCAGGCGCAGGTGTTGACGTCCTGGGTGACTACGTGATCTCCCGCATACAGATGCGTCGTGCAGGGCATGCAGGGATCGAAGCTGCGAATGGCGCGCAGGACGTCGATTCCCTTGAAGTTTTCCGGCTTGTCGAATTCTTCGAGAATCGGCGTCTCCAGAACCGCTTCTTCATACGGTCCCGGCTTGCCCCATGGATCCTGGGGCGAAGCCATCAGCGTGGAGGGAGTGATGATCTGATAGTTGACGATGGCGCCCTTGTCGAGCTCCACGTGATGCGTCAGCCAGCCGCGTCCCGCTCCCCAGAAACCGACGCCCATGCGATTGTTCTTCGGCACTTCGAACGGCGTCGACACTTCCGACTGCCCCTTGCGCAGCAGGTCCATTCCGATCAGCCAGTTGTCGTAGGCCACCGCGGCGTTGTAGCCGATGGCGTAGGCGCGGCTGAGGTTCCTCTCGAACGCGTTCCAGACTTCCGGGATCTTCCACTCCGCGATCATCTCCGGGGTATCGAATGCCGGGATCTTGATCAGCATGCTGTTGTCGGTGAGATCGAGCATCCGGCGGTGCGGGAGCTTTTTGGCCAGAACGGTGTTCCACATCCGGATGAAGGTGCCCGTCTCCACCGCCACGCGATCCCAACGGGGAGCGGTGGACCAGCTGTACTTCTCCCGCCAGTTGAGTCCTGCCGGTTTCGGCTTGGTTTCCTTGTTCCAGGGGTGATAGGGGCTGAGGGGAGCGCCGAGGGGATCGGTCTTGTGAGGATGCCCGCTCCACTCTTCGTAATAGGAGTGTTCGACGAACTCTTCGATGCCCAGGTTGATCTGTTGGAGCTTGGTGGTGACCTGCTTGCCGTCGATGATCACACCAGGGGTGGCCCATCGCTTCTCTCCCCAGGAGTCGCAGTTCTCGTAGGTGCCGTCATACGCGAACGGATCATCCCAGATGCCGGTGTCGGCGAAGTTCATCGGGCGGGTCCCGACTTTTTTGTACGCGGGGTCGGCGTCGTAGAAGAAATTGGTGATGTCTTCCCAGATGCCGATGCCCTTCTTGGCGAAGTCGAACATCTTCATCAGCCGGTTGCGGTAGACGTTGAAGCTCTGCACCGTCACGTTGTGGCTGACGCCGCCGGGCACGATGGTCTCCGGATGCGGGTATTTGCCCATCAGGGTGACGTATCCCTCGCGGGCCACGCGCGTCAGCTCCAGCGCGTCGAGGTAAAGCTTCCCGGTGAGCGGATTCATGTCGTGCATGAGCGCACCGATGGTCTTGTAGCCATGCTGATCTTCGTGGCGCGTCTTCGCTCGCGTGGCCCGGTCCCACAGCGAGGGGTTGGTCCGTTTGACCATCTCCTCGGAGTAGTCAGGACCGGCCAGCATGAAGAGGTGCATGATGTTGTCCCAGACGAACTCCATGCTCAGGGCGAGATTTCTGATCACGATGCCCAGCGGGGGAGGCTTGATGCCGAAGGCCATCTCGATGGCCAGGGCGGCGCAGGTGGCGTGCACTCCGCCGCACACACCGCAGGCCCGGCTGCTGATGAAGATGGCGTCGCGCGGATCGCGGCCTTTGAGGATGACCTCATACCCGCGGAAGAGCGTGGCCATCGAGTACGCCTCGAGAACCTTTCGGTTCTGGAGGTCGACCGTGGCGTGGAAGGCGAGGGCGCCGGCCACGCGAGTGACCGGGTCGAAGTCGACGCCACGAACGTATCCGTTCTGCGCCATCAGCTTCTTCATGTCCTCCCGCGAGATGTCCTTGCGCTCGTAGGCGTAGGGATCGCGGGCGCCGCCGATCAGTGACGCTTTTCCCTGAGCGTCGAATTCAATGGGAAGATTCTTGAAACACATCGATCAGATTCTCCCCGCAGGCGCTTCGTGCTGGACTCTCTCCGCACGTCGCAGCCGGCCCGATTTGCGTTTTTCCTCGTCACTGAGCTTGCGGGTGACATTGTCGACTTCGTAGCCGTCGCGGAACTTCGTCACCTCAAGACCGCGGCCGGGAACCACGGAGTTCATGTGCTGCTGCTTTCTGTAGAGAAAGTGAATGAGCTTCTCGTAGATCGGCTCCGGCCGGCTCTGCGGCGCCCAACCGCTGAAGGCCGCTTCGGTTCCATCCCAGCGCGCCGTGCGGTCCGCGGCATGCTGGGTAAAGCTTCGCAGGAACCGGATCATCCCTCCCACGGTCTGTGAGGTCGCCGCGGAGACCGCGGAGCCGGGGGGCGCAACGTAGAACGGGGTGAACTTGTCAGGGAAGCCCGGCATCGTGCAACCGATGCAGATGCCGCCGGTGCTCATGCAGCCACCGTGATGGCGCAGCGCGCCGCGCTCCACGATGTTGCACTTGACCACCGGACCCCAGCAACCCACTTCCACCAGGCATTCGGGATCGCCGTACTTCTGGGCGAACTTTCCCTCTTCGTAGTAGCCGCCGCGCACGCAACGGTCGTGGACCGTGTCGCGGAACTGCCAGGCCGGCCGGCCGAGCTCATCGAATTCCGGCAGCGGTCCGGTCCCCTGCAGAAACTGAAGGACCAGGGCGATCACCTCGGTGAAGTTGTCGCCCACCGGGGCGCACCCCGGAATGTTGATCACCGGAAGTCCGAACGCGCTGCGGTAATCGGCGCCGAGATAATCCGTCAGTCCCATCGCGCCGGTCGGGTTGCCCACCGCTGCCGGGATCCCGCCCCACGTGGCGCAGGTGCCGATGGCAATCGATGCCGCCGCGCCGGGCGCCATGCGGTCGATCCACTCCATCACGGAGATGACTTTGCTGCCATTCCCGTCGGGGTCTTTGCGCGCGCCCAGACCGACCCAGTAGCCTTCACCGGGGATGAGCGTGTCGTCGACGGCGGAGCCCTCGAGGATGATCACGTAGGGTGCATCGAGCTTTCCCTGGGCCGCGAGCTCGAAGTTGTGGATGAAGTCCTCACCCGCTTCCGACGAGAGAACGGGGTGGTAGAGCACGACGCGGGGAAGTCCGGGGATGCGGCCTAAAAGCAGATCTTCGACCGACGGTTCGCTCGCGCCGGTGACGGAGATCGAACAGCCGTCGCAGCTCATCCCGGCGAACCAGAAGGCGTAAACCTTTTCCAGGGGTGTGGTGCGCCCCGGAATGGGAGTCAACTCGACAGACGGTCTACCGGATACTTTGCCCACGCTGTCCATTCGCGCTCCTCCGGTGCTTCTCGGCGGCACCAATCTCCCGTGCCGCGGCCCTCAAGTCAAATCAGCTTCGAATTTCCGAAGTTGAAACCAGAAACCAGAAACCAGAAACCAGAAACCAGAAACTGACACTGGGAGCGAATCTCGAGAACGAACCTTGTTCTGCTTTCTAGTTTCTGGTTTCTCTACTGCTTCGGAGGGATCGCGTCGATCACCTGCAGGAATCCGGTGAGTCCGACGCGGTCGAGCTCCTTTCGTGGAGCGTTCTGGTAGACGCGGATCTTGTGCCGCTGCACCAGATACTTCACGCCATCCCAGAATTTGTTTCCATCGGCAA
>JBDSGC010000255.1:0-10962 GCA_039919215.1 Thermoanaerobaculia bacterium
GCTGCAACGAAGCGCCGGCTGGCAGCGTGGCGGGATCCAGGCGAGCCAGGTCGAAGTTGTTGACCGGCTCCACCATCCCAAGGCCGAACATTTCCTTCCAGATGTAATTGACCGTGGCCCGGGCGAACTGCGGATGCGCGGTGAGAATCCGTCCGTAGGCTTCCCGCCAGTTCTCGGTGGTCCTTGGCCCTTCTCCAGTCAGCAGGAACGTCGGGAGGATGACCGGCGAGCCATTCAGTGGAGCTCGCGGCGTCTTGTTGCCCGAATTGGTGTTCAGCGTGTAATTGCCCGCAGCAACATCCTGAATGTCGAGGCTCACGATGTTCGGGTTCGTCGGATCGGTGTAGCCCTTCTTCGCCTGGGTGCGCGCAAAGAATGCGGCGTTGCCCCAGAAGTCCGCCCTGGTCTTGGTCTTCAGATAGCTGTTGACCAGCTCGAGGTGACCCAGCCCGTTGTGGCAGGAGATGCACTGCGTCGGCACCCCCAGAAACTTCTCCGCCGAGTGAGAGGCGAGATTGTCGTAGGTGTCCTGAATGGGACCGTTTGGCTGGATCTGCCGCACCCAGTAGTCCGCTCCGCCGTTCTGAAACGCGTCGCCCTTGCCGGCGAGGAGCTCGCGGACCAACTGGTCGTAGGCCTTGCCGCCGCGGATGGAGTCGCGGATGAACGCGTAGTAGGTGTTGCGGCCTTGGGGATACTCGCGGGAGCTGGAAGACGACTGAACGTTCTGCACGAGATCGCCGAACCACATCGTCCAGCGATCTGCGAATCCCTCGGTTGCCAGGAGCGTATCGATCATTCGCTCGCGTTTGCCGGGGGTGGGATCCGTGAGAAAGCTCTGGACCGTGGCAGGGTCGGGAATGGCACCGGTGATGTCGAGAGTGACGCGCCGAAGGAACTCGCTGTCGGACGAAAGGGGCGCCGAGGGCACGCCGTTCTTTTTCAGAGTTCCGAAAATCTCGTTGTCGATGACATTGACGGCGCTGGGGTAGGTGGAAATGAAACTCGGTGGCTCGGACGGACGACGGCGCGTCGGGGCCACGCTCTCCGCGACGATCGACAGCTTGTGATGCGTCGCGGCCTTCACCTCCCGCTCCGCACGGAAGTCGAACGGGCCGAGGGGGCAGGTCTGCTTCTCCCCTGCCAGAAGAAGAGCAGGAGTCACCGCGACGACAGCAAGCCAGGAGGTTCGTTTCATCGAGTGTTTGGACGAGCGAGGGGAGTATACGTTTACCTTTTTGTTTCGAAACAAGAATGGGCTCCTATGGTCCGCAACGGTCGCGTCCGGCTGTTACCGATCCCTCGCTCCCGCCGCGAGCGTGCTGACCAGCGGATCGGCGGCATATTCGTGGAGTTTGCGGATGTCGATGCTGATCACCCCATCTTCCCGCGCCGGATTGAACATGCTCACGAATCGTGCTCCCCACACCACTTCATGAGGCTTGTAGGAAGATCGCGTATGGACGGTCTGCGAGAACGTCTCATCGAAGCCGTTCAGCAGGATCAGAAACTCGCCGTCCGTCTCCTGCAGCGAGTCTGGGCCCATCCCCCACAGCGGGCTTTTGTCGTCAATGGGGTGAACGAGAGTCCATGAGAGTGGGAAGAACACGACGCGATCCCGCTCGAGTTTCATCGGCAGAAACTCGCGATCGGTCACCGCGGTGCCCCCCTTCTTTCTTCGGCTCAGAAGGACGCGGGCCTCGAGATCGACGATCTCATTGGTTCGTTGATTGACGATCCGGAACATGAAGGCGGTGCGGTCCCGGTACGGGGCGATGACGGCGATGCTGCTGAAGAGCACTTCCACCACCGGACGGGCGAATCGCGCGAACATGATGCCCGCGATCAGGGCGAACCCGAGGAGACCGATCAGCGACTCGGCAGTCACGATGAGATTGGCCGACAGCGTCTGTGGCGAGATGTTGCCGTAGCCGATGGTGGCCATGGTGTGGACGCTGAAGAAAAACGCTCGCGCAAAACGTTCGTCCAGCGCGCGGCCGCCGACGCCGCTGAGTGCGTTCGTACCGCTCAGCAGGTAGGCCACCGCAAACAGGGAGTTCAGGCCGAGATAAGCGACTGCCACGTACGCGAGAAACCGAGTCCAGGTGAGCGTGAGTAGGTAGTGGTAGACGGACAGCGATTTCAGGAACCCCAGCCCGTCCCGCCGCACGTTGAACGTACCGTCGCGATTGAGCAGCCGCTGGCGGCTCTCCCTGGCCACCACGGTCCCGAAACCAAGATCCAGATTGGGATCGTCTACTGGAGGGCCGGGCTTCCGGTGGTCGAGCGAAGTCACCCGCTCATTCTACGGGCCCGACGGGACCGGGGGCCTCAGTGGATCATGGAGACTGCGATGGCGGCCAGCAGGACGATCACGACGGCCAGGGAGATCCACATCGCCTGCACCGTCGGCTTGTGCATGTTGACGTTCTCCCGCCGCTCTCCCAGCAGATGCTGCAGATACTCCACCCGGGGGCGCACCGTGCCGACTTTATCTTCCAGCTCCGGGTAGATCACCTGATTGATCTCCGGAACCATGATCACCGGGATGAAGGTGGCCCCTCCGATCCGGGTGATGTAGCTCGACAGCGCATCGTTGTGCGGCTGATCGCCCGTGGACACCAGGCAGTGGTACACCGTTCGCGACTGGAGGACTGACAGCGCCTTTTCCACGGGGCTTTTGGCTTTGTAGGTATTCAGAACGCTCTCGGCGGTCTGGCGGAGAATTCGCTCGTTCAGCTCGGGAACCCGGGTGAAGATGAAGACGGTTTCTCCACTGGCGAACGAGATCTTCTCGTTCCGGCGAAAGATGATCTCGCCGAACTCGGCCCACTCCTCCGGCCCCTGGTCGGTGGAGAAGCCCTCCTCCACCAGGCGGCTCATCAGGCGGGCGACGGGGTCGGAGTCTGCCGGTGACTCCACAGGTTTCTCAGCTTTCATCTCTTGCATATTTGTCGATCAGTCGGATCAGGTCGGGGAATTCAAAAGGTTTGCCCAGGTAGTCGTCGGCTCCGCACAGGCGGGCCTTTTCTGCGATGTCGCGATCGCCGGAGAGAACGATGTACGGGATACCGCGGGTTTCCGCCTGCCCCTTCAACTCGCTGCAAAGAGCTTCGCCGCTCATCCCCTTAATGGTCAGATCCGCCAGGATCATTTCCGGGTGTCCCGCCTTCACCGTCTCCAGGGCGGACTGGCCGTCTGCGACGACCTGGGATTTCCGCCCATGCCGCTGGAGCACCAGCGAAATGAGCCGGGCAACCTGAGGATCATCCTCCACCACAAGAATCAAGCGAACCCCTATTCGAACCGGATGCGGATGCGTTTTCGCAAATGAGCGACCGTCGCCCCGGCAAGACACCCTATCGTATTCCAGGGAACGTCTTCCCAGCCGGTGACCCGCGTGGGCAGCACGTCCTGCCACGCGGCGAGCACCAACGCAAATGCCACGCCTAGTCCTGCCACCAGCGCGTACGTCCTTCCGCGCCGGTCCGGACTCCCGTCGAAAGCAAGGAACGCCAGCGTGCCCCATGGAAGAAAGAAGATCCCGTCGGCGATCGCCGGAGCCACCGAGGCAAGCAGCGCGACATTGCCGACCGTGCCCTGATCGTAACGGCGGATCAGGGACACCAGTTCGGGCAGGGACATGCGGTCCCCCATCATGGCCCGGCCGGAGAGGAGGAAGATGGTGACCGCCATCGTCGCGGTCACCAGAATGAGCAGGGCCACGGTCACGCCGCGCGGAATCACGATCACTCTGGCTTCCGGTCTCCCCACGCTCACATCCTAGCCCTCATTTCTCACACAATCCTGCTGCGAACGCGGAAGCTGGCTGGCGACGGACGGGTGTGTGTATGCGGGCAGGAACAGCGACGCGGAAGCCGCGCCGGAAACTCCGGCCGGCCAGCTCAGCAGCGCTGGCACAACCATCGCAACGACGATCCCCATGGGAAATCTACTTTGGTTGATCATCGTGGTCCTGGTGATTCTGTGGCTTGCTGGTTTTGCCATGCACATCGGCGGAGGGCTGATTCATTTGCTCATCGTCATCGCCGTCATTGTGCTGATCTTCCAGCTGGTCACCGGCCGCAAAGTGCTCTGAGCGCAGCGGCCATCTGAATCACGCGCTTCGGATCGACGGGGCCATCGACGCGCCCTTCCCGCTTGAGGGAAGTCCCGACGATGAACCCGTCGGCCGGAGCGTAGTCCGCGGCATTCTCCGCCGTGACGCCGCTCCCGATCAGGAGCGGAGCGTCGACAGCCGCGCGGACCGTTTCCAGTCTGGCCCGGTCGGCGGGTGAACCGGTCTCCTGTCCACTCAATATCAGCGCATCAGCCAGCCCTCTGGTGCGCAGGTCCCTGGCCATCTGCGTCTCATCTGTATCCACGAGAGGTGAGGCGTGCTTGACCAGCAGGTCGGCAAAAATCAGAACCTTCGGCGCGAGGGTTGCGCGCAGTCGCAGCGTTCCCGCCGCACTGCCTTCCACCAATCCCTGGTCCGTCAGCATGACGCCGGTATGGACGTTGACCCGGATGAAAGAGGCCCCCGTCGCCGCTGCGATGGCTAGCGCTGACTCCGCGTCGTTGCGCAGTACGTTCACTCCGAAGGGAACCTTCACCGCCGCCACGGTCGACGCGATGGCCTGCGTCATCGCGGCCACCGTTGCCGCCGGCACTCCCGTTTTGAAGAACGGGCGATCGCCGAAGTTCTCGAAGATGATGGCCGCACATCCACCATCTGCCAGAGCCCGAGCGCTGAGGATCGCGCCGTCGATCACGGCATCCATCGAGCCGCCGAACAGCGGAGATCCCGGCAACGGACGCAGGTGAACCATCCCAAACAGAGGCGCCGCTCCGAAACGGCCGTGAAACTCTTCGCGGGTCAGCATGACGCCGATCGTAGCCGTTTCAGAGCGGCGTGGGCCAGATCCTCTCTCCCCTGTGTCTGCCACCGGTCAGAAAATCGATCGCGCTTCCGCTCGGAAGCACGCTCGTTCCCACCTGCATCGCCGCCATTCCTCCCGCTATACTCCCGCCGCGATGTCCGAGCTCAAGCTCTACAACACCCTTTCGCGCGAGAAAGAGGCGTTCGTTCCTCTGGTCCCGGGAGAGGTGAAGATGTACTCCTGCGGACCGACCGTGTACGGGCACCCTCACATCGGCAACCTCAGAACCTTCCTGTGGAGCGACCTGCTGCGCCGCTATCTCCAGTACCGCGGCTACCGGGTCACCCAGATCATGAACATCACCGATGTGGAGGACAAGATCATCCGGAACGCCACCGCGGCGGGGCAGGACATCAACACCTACACCGCCCCGTACATCGAGGCGTTCTACAAGTCGCTGGCCGAGTTGAGGGTCCGTCCTGCCGACTCCTATCCCCGCGCTACGGAGTTCGTGCCGCAGATGGTGGCCCTGGTGGAGCGACTGAACGATCTCGGCCTGACCTACTCCGCCGACGGATCGATCTACTTCAAGGTTGCCTCGCTCCCCGACTACGGAAAATTGTCGCGGATCGAGATGGACGCTGCCAGCGATTACAGCCGCATCGAGACCGACGAGTACGAGAAGGAAAGTGCACGGGACTTCGTGGTCTGGAAGGGGCGCAAAGAAGGCGAGCCTTCCTGGCAGACATCGATCGGGGAAGGTCGTCCAGGATGGCATCTGGAGTGTTCGGCCATGGCCATGGAGCTCCTGGGAGAGACCTTCGATATTCACACCGGGGCCGTCGATCTCATCTTTCCGCATCACGAGAACGAAATCGCCCAGAGCGAAGGGGCGACCGGCAAGCCGTTCGTGCGCTACTGGATCCACGGCGAGCACCTCAACATCGATCAGCAGAAGATGTCGAAGTCGGTCGGGAACATCTACACCCTCGCGGAGATACGGGACATGAACTACGAGGCCGTGGCTTTGCGCTACGCCCTGCTCTCCGTCCCCCATCGCACGAAACTGAACTTCACGACCCAGTCGCTCGATGACGCGAAACAGGCGCTGTCGCGCATCGAGATCTTCCTGCTTCGGCTCGATGAGGTATCGCGATCGGCGCCCCACGACGCCGCCCACGCCGACGATCAGGGTGACGATCTGATCGGCCGCTTCCTGATTGCATTCGAAGAGGCGATGGACGACGACCTCAACACCGCCGGCGCCCTGGGCGCTCTCTTCACTCTCATCCGCGATGCGAACATCGCGCTCGACGCCGGGCGCATCAGCGCAGGCGACGCCGCGGGAATCAAGACGGCCCTGATGAAGGTCGATCCAGTGCTGGACATCTTCCCGCGCCACGACACCAGTCTGGACTCGGAGATCGACTCGATGATCACTGCGCGCACCGCGGCGAGGAAATCGCGAGACTTCGCGGAGTCCGACCGAATCCGCGACGAGTTGCTCGCGCGCGGAATCCTGCTCGATGACGGCCCGTCGGGAACACGCTGGCGCCGGAAGTAACCGCCCCACCACCGCCATCGCTCGATGACAAGAGCTGGGGAACGGAGCGATACCCCGTTGATTTCTGACGACTCTCCCTCACGCGAGTCACCTTCTGCCCACTGTGGTGCATGGACGGTGCGGGGAGAAGGAACTCGATCGTAAGAGGCCGCGTCGAAGCCGCGTCCTTCGAAGCGCCAAGCCAAAGTTGCCCGCTCTCGATCGCGTAGACTGCCATCCGTGATCGGCTATCTGCAGGGAACTCTCAAGCGTCTCGATGCCACCACCGCGCTGGTGCTCGCCGGCGGCGTCGGCTACGAAGTGCGCATCTCGCTGCAGACGTACTACAAGCTGGAAGGGACCCACGAGGCGGCGCTGGAGATCTACACCCACGTCCGGGAAGACATGCTCGCGCTCTACGGCTTCGCGTCCATCGAGGAGAAATTCGCGTTCGAGAAACTGATCTCCATCTCCGGGATCGGCCCGATCCTCGCGCAGAAGATTCTCTCCGGGATCGATCCGGCCGATCTTGCGGATGCCATCGCCCGCGGAGATGCCCGCAAGGTCTCTTCCATCCCCGGCGTGGGAAAGAAGACCTCCGAGCGGATCTGTCTCGAACTGCGCGACAAGCTGGTGATGCCGGCGGGAAGCGCCGGAACCGCGCCGGTCCACACCAGGCTCTCAGTCGACGACGACGTGCAGTCGGCTCTGATCAACCTCGGCTACCGGCCGAAAGACGCCGACACCGCGGTGGCCGCGGCCAGGGAGCAACTCGGCGTCGAGGCCGAGTTTTCCGCAGTGTTGCGGACGGCGCTTCGCCAGCTCACACGCTGACCGGCACGGCCGGCGGCCGAGCCGTGGCACTGCGATGCGCTGATGGTGGCGTGATGATCGATCTCGTCATCCCTGAGCTAAGGAACAGCGCGATGCAGCGCTGTTGAGATCTCGATGACACATCCTCACGCGAGTTCCCTCTCCCCGCCGCAGCGGGGAGAGGGTCCGCGAAGCGGGGGTGAGGGGTCCTGCTTCGTCGCGTGAGTTCCCCTCATCCGCCTTCGGCACCTTCTCCCCGTGTGCGGGGAGAAGGACTCTCGATGGGGGTGCGCGATGCGCGGTTGAGTGGGAGATGAACGTGCGCGCCGTGGTTCTGAGCGAAGCGAACGTAGCTACGAAAACTCAGGGATTCGGATGTGCTCCGCGCCGCATCGCCCTGTCGATACTCAAGATCCCCGAACCATGCGCGGCGATGTAAAGAAAGATGAAGCAGTACAGGACGGCGAGTTCGCCCTTGTTGGTGATGGGGTTCATGCCCTTGGGAAAGTGGGCAATGAAGTACGCAACCGCCATTTCACCCGACGCGAGGAAGGCCGCGAACCCGGCGAACAGGCCGAGAGCAATCATCAACCCGGCGATGAGCTCGATGAGCGCGGCGACACCCGGCATGGAGGCAAGAGGCACTGTCGAGCCAGCAGGGAATCCAAGAAGCTTCTGGCTCCCGTGACAGGCGAACATCAGGCCGGAAACGATCCGTAGAGCGGCATAGGTTTCCGCCGTGAAACGACCAAGAATTTCCTTCAACCGAACCTCCTCGGCTCCGCGTTACGGTCCTGCGAGGCTTTGCTCCTGGCGTTCAAGGTGCGAGCCAACGAGCCCCCAACGCAATTGTCCCTGCCCGGCGGACCCCGCTTTCCTCCACGAGCACGCCGATTGCTGGGATGATGGAGCGATCATGGAGGTTCGATGCGAATTCGAGCGATTGCAATCCTCACCGGGGCGGGCCTGATGCTGCTCACGAGCATGGGCTGTCATCACGAAGCAAACGACCACGGAGCAGCGGCGTCCGATACCACGGAAGTCCAGACCACCTCGCAGCAGAGCCAGACCAGCGCCACCACGGCCACGGAAACCGGAGGCGGCACTCCTGTCGTCAACACCTCGGGGACCCTCTCCATCACCGGCACCACGGCGACCGCACCGGCGAGCCCCGGCACCAGCACCGCCGCACCGGCTACCCCCACCACCCGAACCACCTCGTCGAGCGGCACCCGATGACCGTTGCCTGCCCGCCTGGTGTCGTCCCCAGGCGGGATGGATGCTCCGCAGGCCGGAGACCCTCGAAATCGAACGTCGCCCCGATCCGCTTCGTGCTTCTGGGCCTGATCTTTCTTGTCAGCGGAACGTTGCCTCCATTGTTTGCACTGGAGCCAACGAGCGCATCGTTGCTGCGCGACGCCTGGCCGAACGTTCCCGCACGACGCCTCGAGCTGATGGGGAAAGGGATCGGCATCGTCTTCAGTCCCGACCTCAGCGTTCCCGACAACTGTCGTTTTTATCGAAGTCTCGGCTTCGCCTGCTTCCAGGAAGCCGACTGGTCGCGCGTCCTGGATCAGGTGCATCGCTACAACGTCCTCTATCCGGAAAAGCAGCTCTCCACTCTGGTGCTGGAGACGCACGGCACGAACGGGAACGGCTTGAAGCTGCAGCAGAGCTACGACCCTGCGGCGGACCGCTCGTACATCTCCGTCGGCGCTCTGCAGGAACATCTGGCTCCCGACGGAATCCGGTTCGTCATCATCAGCGCCTGCAATTCCGGCCGACTTCTGCGCCCGGAGATCTACAACCGGCTCAACCCGAACAACGGCGACAAGTTGTTCCTCCCGGCGACCAGGGGCATCGTCAACGCATCGCGCAACTTCGATCCCCAGGGCAGCACCGCTCTGATCATCACGCCGTTGTCCAGCCACATCGAGACCACACTGGTGGGCACCATCTCCGAGCTCTCCATCGCCGCGCGCCAGGCCCTGCTCCGTTCGGCGCGAACGCTGATGGTCCCGCCGCCAAAGGAGTTCGCGGTGTCGGACATGATGGCGCAGATGGTGACCCGCGACTCCCGGCTGGAACTGACCACCAACAGTTTCGTCGACGACCTGTCGCGTCAGACGGAATCGGTCGATCGCAGCGAGCAGCTCTTCCGTCGCTTTCTAACCTATCTCAACGCCATCGCCGCGCGAGAAGAAGCCACCACCCACCTCGCCTCTGCCCACAAGATGACGAAATCGAAAACTGCTCGAAAGGCGCACGCGCGCACCTCCGCACCCCCTCCGAGGCGCTAGTCATCCGCACGCACCATTGCCGGCAGCGCGGTGAAAAAAACGCGCTCCTTCATCACTCCGGTCGCGCTTCTCCCGCTTCGTCCCATATTTTCACCCGATGGCTCTCGCTGAGAAAAAACGAGCCGACCAGGAACGTCATCAGGGCCACGCCGATGGACCAGTAGAGTCCGGCGTAGAGGTTGTGCGTCTTCTCCACCAGAAGCGCGGCAATCAGCGGAAGCGTTCCCCCGAACCATCCGTTGCCGAGGTGGTAGGGCAGGGAGAACGAGGTGTAGCGGATCCTGGCCGGGAAAGCCTCGATCAGAAACGCCGCGATCGGCCCGTACACCATGGTCACGTAGATGACCTGAATGAAGACGAGCAACACCAGCATGCCCATGTGGGGATCGTTCGGATCGCCGTTCGCTTTCATGGCGTGATAGATCGGGAGGTAGGTCAGTGCGGCGATCAGGTTCCCGGCCATCATGATTTTCAACCGTCCGATGCGATCGGACAGCGCGCCAAACACCACGAAAAAGGGCATGCCCAGCAGCAGAGCGATCCCCACGATGATGCTGGAGGTCGACAGATCGATCTTCAGCGCCGTCTGCAGAAATGACAGCGCGTAGAACTGGCCGGTGTACCAGACCACGCCCTGTCCGGCCGTCGCGCCAAACAGAACCAACAGCACGATGCGGATGTTCGCCCAGTTTCCGAAGCTCTCCCGCAGCGGCTGCACCGAAGTCTTCCCCTGGGTCTTGATGGACTGGAACAGCGGCGATTCTTTCAGCCGCAGGCGGATGTAGAAGGACATCCCCACCAGCAGCAGCGAGAGAAGAAACGGAATCCGCCAGCCCCAGGCCTTGAAGTCCGCGTCGGGCATGGACTTCTTCACGGCCAGCACCACACCGAGGGAGACGAAGAGACCGAGAGTGGCGGTCACCTGGATGAAGCTCGTGTAGTAGCCGCGGCGATGGTCCGGCACATGTTCAGCGACGTAGACCGCGGCGCCACCGTACTCGCCACCGAGCGCCAGACCCTGCAGGAGACGCAGGATCAGGAGCAGGATCGGAGCGAGAATGCCGATGCTTGCGTACGTGGGCAGCAGCCCGATAAGAAAGGTCGACAGCCCCATGATGGTCAGCGTGACCAGGAATGCGTATTTGCGGCCGATCCGATCGCCCACTCCTCCGAACACCAGCGCGCCGAATGGCCGCACGATGAACCCGGTCGCGAACAGGGCCCAGGTCTTGATCAACGCCCAGGCGGGATCGCCCTTGGGGAACATCAGCTCCGACATGATCACGGCCAGGCTTCCGAAGATGTAGAAGTCGTACCACTCGATCATCGTGCCGAGGCCGGAAGCGAAGATCACCTTCGTGATCGGATAGCTGGTCTCATTCCGCATCGGGCCATGGTACTGGGAGGAATGCTGAATGTTGAA
>JBDSGC010000256.1:0-8939 GCA_039919215.1 Thermoanaerobaculia bacterium
GTCGGTGTCCGAAGGACCCGCCGTCCTTCCCAAGGGTCACCCCCTCCCGCCACCCCGGTCGCGAGGGAGCCGTCGTCGGTCCGCGCAGCTCACGGTCTGCTACCTAGGACGTTGCGCTTTGTGCGAGGATGTGTGCGCCGATATACTTTATCGACGGCCTTTTCAATAGAAACCGCTGCAAAATTTGAACTTACGGGCATTCGTGTCCCGCGAAGAGCACGGATTGTTAATCCGTGGGTCGTAAGTTCGAGTCTTACTGCCGGAGCCATTTAACTTCCTCCCTTTCAGAGACTTCCACGGCTGTTTGAAAAACACCGGATTCGCGAATCTGTGGGGCCTCCCGCCACCTGGTCTCCCCTGAGCGGCGGCCGGGAAACAGCTTTCAGAAAGCGGCTGTGGGATCTCACAGCGTGCTCGCAACCTCGATCCGGATCATTTCCGCGCTCCTTCGGATTTGGTACGTACGACACGGAACTCGGAGTCCTGGCGCCACTCCGGCCACTCCCGCCCGAACGCGAGCTCACGGCCGATCGCGTAGAAGAGCGAGACGTCCTGCGCGGCGCCGCGGAAATCGAACTCCGGGCGCCATTCGTCGCAGGTCTGGTGATAGCACTTCGCCGTGAACTGGTTCACCCACCGATCGCCCGCTTCACGCCCACCGTTGATTAGATCAACCCCGCCGCCGAGTGCCATCAGCAGGACGACTGGAACGCCTCGTTTGGCGAACGAGAAATGGTCGGCTCGGTAGAAGAGCCCGCGCTCGGGTCGCGAGTCCGCGGTGATCGTCCGGCCCTGACGCGAAGCCGCAGCCGCCAGCAGGTCTTCGAGCGTGCTCTGGCCTTTGCCGATCAGAACAACGTCGCGCGCCAGGCCGTTAGGCTGCAAGGTATCGAGCGTCAGGTTCGCCACCGCGGTCTCGAACGGGAACAGCGGATTCGAGGCGTAGTAGGCGGAACCGAGGAGTCCGCGCTCCTCTGCAGTCCACGCGGCGAAGACGAGTGTTCGCTCCGGGTGCGGGCCTGCTTGGAACGCACGTGCGAGTTCGATGGTGCCGGCTACGCCGCTTGCGTCATCCAGCGCTCCGGGACGAAGCCGCTTGCCATTTGCGTCCGGCGCACCCAGTCCGTACGCGTCCCAGTGAGCGGTGAACCAGACGGTCTCGGCCGGATGCTTCGATCCGCTGATTTTGCCCAGGACGTTATGACTTTCGACGCGGTTCGTATCGACGCCGAAGGTTGCTGCGAAAGTCGTATTGAGATCGACCGGACGAAAGTCGGACGTTCGTGCACGTCGCTTCAGCGCTTCAAAATCATGGCCGGCGCTGCGGATCATCTCGACCGCCACCGGCTTCTGCAACCAGCCCTGGAGCAGAATTGGCTGCTGTGTACCTGGGCCCAGCACGATGTTGTAGTTCTCGCCGCCCGGGGCCTGGACAGTGTTCCAACCGTAACCTGCCCCGGAAGTCTCGTGAACGATCAGCGCTGCGATCGCGCCGCGGCGGGCTGCTTCCTCGTATTTGTACGTCCAACGGCCGTAGTACGTCATGGCCCGCCCGCCGAAGCGGCCCGCGACAGCATCACCCGGTTCCGCTTCAAAATCCGGATCATTGACGAGAAAGACTGCAACCTTGCCGTGGAGGTCGACGCCTTTGAAGTCGTCCCACTGTCGCTCAGGCGCGTTCACACCGTATCCGACAAACACCATCGGTGCGCGGGCGATGTCAATCGAATCCGTCTCGCGAACGGTCGTGAGGTAAATGTCCTGAGGGATCTGTAGAGCGATGGGCGCCCCGTCCCGCTCGACCGAAACCGACCCGCCCGATTTCAACTGGGTGCGGATGAGCGGCACGCGCTGCAGGTACGTTCCGTTTTCTCCCGCCGGTTCGAGTCCTGCGTCGCGGTATTCACGTGCAATCCATTCGATCGTCTTGGCCTCGCCGGCCGTCCCCGGCGCCCGTCCCTGAAACTCATCGGAGGCAAGCGTGCGAACGACCGAAGACATTCGATTGGCGTCGATGAGACCCGCGGATGATTGGGAAGGAACTGAGCTGGATGACGAGGTACACGCTGACAAAACGAGGGCGAAGAGCAACGCGAGTCCGAAGGAGAGCTTCATGGAAACATCGTATCGCCCGCCGCCGCGCGGGCGAAACGCTACGCCGCATCACGGGACGAAGCTCGAGTGGCGACCCATCGCCGGCAGGCTATGGGAGCACGCGTTCTACGTGGACATCGGCGGCGGCGCGCACGAGCCGAACGTCGCCAATGCGCGCATCATGCGCGAGATGTGCAGGACGGTTCTGGTGCTCGGAACCGATGTTTCCTACTTCTTTGCGAGTTCTACTCGCCGGTTTTGAGCGCGGCCTGCGGCTGTGGCGTTATCGCCGATTGGTACGCTGATGCCGAATCCCTTAGAGGTGAGACGGGTTTGGGCGATGCCTGCGGTGACGAGGTAATCCTTCACCGCGACCGCGCGTTGATCGGAGAGTTGTTGATTGAAAGCAGCGCCGCCCGTGGTGTCCGTGTGACCTTCGATCGCCAGGGACCAGTCTTCTTTCGCTTTCATCAGGGAAACGATTTTGTCGAGTGTTGGCTTTGATTCGTCTCTCAAAACCCGCGAGCCGGTGTCGAAGTTGATCCCGTACACGCGGGTGCGGCCGAATTCTTCCAGCTCGCTGGTCATGCGTTCCTGAGCTCCCCCCTTGCCCGACCAGTGATCGCATTTGCCCACTTCCGACGAGACTTTCTTTCCGTCCCATACGTTGTTCATCGGAACCGGCCCGTCGCCCCTTCCCCAGACACCGAAGAGCTGCTTGCCGTCGCTCGAGAAGACCATCAGTGCAGGGCCATGCGTACTCGATTCGCGCCAGCTGAACTTCATCACCCGTCCTTCGATGCCGCCGTTGAGAAGGCCCCCGGCGAATTCATAGCAACCGGTTACGGACGTTCCTTCCTGCTTCAGATGAAATAGACCGTAGCTCGTGTCGTAGGTTCCGCTGGCATCGGGGAATGGCGACTTGCTGATCTGGCGGCCGTAGCCTCGAAAATCCATAAGCTCTACATACTCAGGCGATCCCTGGTTGTTGAGAATGCCTAGACGTACCCATCGACCGGGAAGGGTGGCCGTGACGGGAAAGCTCTGGCGATCCGCTCGATCCTTCAGCGATGCCTTCAGGATCTGCTGAAATCCGGCCGTCGCGGAGACATCGGACACCTCGACCGTGACGTCCTTCGCACCGCGGCCATCGCCGTCGACTTCCGCCGCATCAAACTCCAGGCGGGTGAGTTCGGTGCGCTCGGGTAGCGCGAAGACGGCCGTGTGCGGCGTCACTACATCTTTGGGAGAGGCCCACCCTGTGTCGGCACGCTCGTCGATGAGTCCCTGCGCTGTCCATCCTCCGCCATATTCGGCTGGCCGACTGACGATGAGCGTTCCGGATGCGAACGACACCAGGCTCGGCTCGGACGAAACAGTCTCTGCTGCCGGCATCGCCGGTGTCGGAGGAGGCACCGCCGGCGCTGTACTCGCGGCAGCAGGGGAAGACTGGCTGACTGCTGGTGTCGATGCCTCTTTGCCGCTGCATGAAGTGAGGAAAAGAGCGAGTAGCAACAAGGTCGCAAGCCGATTCATGCAGCTGAGTATAGCGACTCGCCATTTGTGATCTCCTGCGGAAATCACGCGGACACAGAGAGCGGTCCATCGATCAACGGCAGGTTCCTTTTAGAAGGGAATCCTGCCGGAGACGGTGACCGCCTCCTTGCTCATGGTGAGCAACGCGACCTTGTCGAATACCAACTCATTGTCTTTCCCGGTAGCGGTGACACTGAGCGATCCATCACGTCCCTGATCGCTGCTGTAGCGGGTGTCGAAGGTCATCGAGACCTCGTCGGGAGTCTGATCTTTTCCCTGATCGTAGGCGATCTTTCTCACACCTGCTGCGCGAGCGCTGGCCTCGTTCTTAAAGACGAACTGGATGAGTTTGGAGTTGTTCGGATCTGAATCATCCTGACACAGCACCGAGAACTGCCCGGTGGCCTCGAAGTTCTGCGTACTGACCTTGCCTGTGTATGTCTTTCCATCCGCAGTGAACGTGCCGGTCTTCGCCTGCGCCTGATCGGAAGCTGCATGCTCCGTCGCCTTCTCCGTTTCCGCTGCCGTCGTTGCCGTCGCCGTTTCCGATTTACTGCACGCACTCATCGAGAACAGGGTTGCGAACGTCAGTGTTGCTGAAACCGCCAGGGACTTGAGTTTCATGGAGAACCTTCTTCGCTGGATTTGGACTGAAGAGTAGCAGAGTTGATCGACGTGGCCTCCGACCATACGCGACGCAAGCGCTGGGTGCGGTTCTCGTTCCGCTTACGTTTCAATTTCATTCCTCAGCGATGCAGTGAACTCGGGTCTCTAGTAGAGTCTCCGGAGGCAAAAACGAGTGGAAATCCCCATTCTCACCGTGGCCGGACTCTGGAACTCAGGGCCGCAACACTGGCAGACGCAGTGGGAGTCGAAGAATCCGCATTGGCGGAGAGTGGCGCAACGCGACTGGGATCATCCTGACCGCGATGAGTGGGTGGCCTCACTGGACTCGGCTGTTCGTCAGTGCCCTGCGGCCCCGATCCTCGCGGCTCACAGTCTCGGTTGCGCGCTGGTCGCGCAATGGGTGGCGGACCGAGGAGGACACGGCGTGCGCGGGGCCTTTCTGGTGGCGCCGAGCGATGTCGAGGCACCTGACTATCCGGTCGAAGGACGCAGCTTCTCGTCGATGGCGCTTTGTCCTTTGCCCTTCCCAAGCGTCGTGATCACCAGTTCCGACGATGCCTACGTGTCGGTGGCGAGGGCGAAGCAGTTCGCTGCGGCGTGGGGTAGCCGGCTGGTCGACATCGGCCCGCAGGGCCACATCAACGGTGCTTCGGGGCACGGGATTTGGCCGGAGGGGCAGGCCATGCTCGAGAAATTTATCCAGACGCTGACCTGAATTCAAAGCTCTTGAACGAATCTTCGCGCGACCTCAGTTGTCACCGAGAGCGGAGCCGGAGATCAGAGGATCGTGAACATGGTCGAGCATCGCCAGAACCTCTTCGAGGCGATCCGATTCCGTGGGGCTCCCGGTCAGCTGTGTCCTTCGGCTCAGCTCCATGGCGATCCACTCCTGATCATGCGGTCGCGCGCGATATTGACGAACCAGAGCGATCTCGAAGGCATGAAAGTCGGTATCGCTGTAGTCCGCGATTCGTGTGAGCGTGGCCCGCAACGCCATCGCCGGCCAGAACCCGTCGCTTTTTGAGAGACTCACAAGCATGCGTAGCGCGGGAAACGTGCCATTAAATCCGGCCTTATCGCCCAAAGGATCTTTTTCAGCTGGCGGTTCCTGCGTGGCGAGAATCGGGAGGGAACACTACCTCCAATCGACTGCGCTCGTTTGGGCTGGGAAACCGAGTCCAGAGGCTTGCGGGCACGGTTGGATGCACGGTTGACACCCACGCTGCGCGACTGCGCCCGATCTATTTTTTGGACCCTTGGACTTATCCCGGAAGGGCCGACACAATATTGGGGAGACGCGCGGGTCAGGCTCGTTGAGATGCCAAACGGTTTACTTCCGGGGACGAGGGTGTAGCCGTTTATGGAAGGCGGATCGTCGCAATCTTACGGAGTGGACATTGAGGATGTGGATGTCGCCGGGAGCTCCTTGTACTGGAGCGCGATCGAAGCCGTTCCCACTTCTCTGCCATTCACCTCTGCGTGCGGGTAGATGAAGAAATTGAGCGGCTCGGCCGTGCGTGGCGTCAAGTTCAGGTCGCGGCCCATGGTGAAGTGCACGCGGTCCGGATCGAGATTGCCGAAGAGGTAGGCCCGGCGTGCCGGGTCGCTCGATTTCGAAGCCTCGGAGGGATCGACCGGAATCCAACCCTTTCCCTTGACGTAGAACTCCGCCCAGCAGTGGTACCCGGCGACCGTCCCTTCGCCGCCCGTGGCAGTCATGGGAAAGCCGATCACAAATCGTGAAGGGATTCCCTTGGCGCGGGCCATGGACATGAAGAGCGAGTGAAAGTCCGTGCAGTTGCCGGCGCGGATGTCACACGCGCGTTCGCTGTCACCCTTTCCCCAGCCGGGGATGGTTTTGTCGTATTTCATGGTGGCCAGAAGGTGGTCGTAGATGGCTTGGGCCTGCTCGATCGTCCCCCGCTTTCCAGCGGTCACTTCGTTCGCCAGTTTGCGCATCCGAGGAGAGAGCGTGACCATCTTGTCCGGCTGGAGAGCGCGGCGAATCTCTGCTTTCGTTGCATCGCGATCGGCCAGCGTGGCCTGCGTGATCTCGCGCCGGGTGCCGGTGAAATGGACCGGGATGCGCAGTTCGCCCGCGGGGGGATTCACGATTGTCGTGAAGGCGTACAGATCGCCGAACTCCTTCTCGGTTTTGCGACGCCAGTCGTACGGAGACTCGATGGTGACCGCTTTGATGGTCTGCCCATCGCCGCTCACCGGCAGAGGGATCCAGACGCTCATGATCGATGTTCCGGCCGGGATGTCCTTAATCGTGGCGATGTAGGTCGCTTCGAAACGCTTCACACTCTCAACGGCGGTCAGCGGAAGAGCGGAAACTGCGAGTGCAAACAGAATGGCAATGCGGCGCATGTTGAGTCTCCTCAGGCGGGGCGCGATCTTATCTGACAAAAAATGCTGCAAATCGTCCGTTGGCAAGTTTCAAATTGATTCGAACTGCGAGGGTGGCAATCTCCAGAAGACGACGGAAGAAACAGGTGAAAGTCTGTGTAAGCATTCGCTGAACCGGACTTGCTCGCGGAGCCACGATTGCAGCAGGAGAACGGCGAGGGTGCCGGCGTTGTTCCTGACGCAGCAGGAGCGGGGAAATCGCAGGAATCACTTCGTGGCTGCGTCGCCGCCCGCTCCGCCGTCCATCGATTGAATCCATACCGTCTTCACGTTGACGAACTCACGGATTCCGAAGACCCCCAACTCCCGTCCGAAACCGGAGTGCTTCACTCCTCCGAACGGCATGCGTGGGTCGGAGGCCACCATCGCGTTGACGAATACCTGCCCCGCTTCGATGCCATCGATGAATCGTTCGACTTCCGCCGGATCGTTCGTCCAGACGCTCGATCCCAGACCGAAGGATGTGTTGTTGGCGATGGCCATGGCCTCCTCGACGTCCGCGACCCGGAAGAGCGAGGCCACGGGGCCGAACGTCTCCTGCGTTGCCGCGGGGGCATCCGGGGGGATGGAATCGAGAACCGTCGGCAGATAGAAGTTCCCTCCCCCTTCCCTTCGCCGGCCGCCGGTGAGCAACCTTGCCCCGGCAGCGACGGACTTACGAACCTGCTCCTCGATGTCCTCCAGGATCTGCGTGGTGGCCAACGGGCCGACCTCGGTGCCCTTCTCCATAGGGTCCCCGACCCGAAGCGCTTCCATGGCGGCGACGAATCGCCTGGTGAATTCTTCGGCGATCGCCGCATGCAGAATGAAGCGCTTGGCCGCGATGCAGGACTGACCGTTGTTGACGATGCGGGCCTTCACGCCGACCTTCACCGCCTGGGCGAGATCGGCCGAAGGCATCACGATGAAAGGATCGCTGCCACCGAGCTCGAGCACGGTCTTCTTGATGCGCTTCGCCGCGATGCTGGCCACGGAGGCGCCTGCCGCCTCACTGCCGGTGAGCGTGGCCGCTTTGACTCGATCGTCGTTCAGGATTGCCGCGATCGCCTCGGATCCGACCAGCAGGGTCTGAAACTCTCCGTCGGTAAAGCCTGCCTGGCGGAAGACATCCTCGATGGCCAGGGCGCACTGCGGAACGTTCGAGGCATGTTTCAGGAGGCCGACGTTGCCGGCCATGAGCGCGGGTGCGGCGAAACGGAAGACCTGCCAGAAGGGAAAGTTCCAGGGCATGACGGCGAGCACGGGTCCCATGGGTTCGTAGCGGATGAACGTTCGCCATGCGTCCGTGAGCACGGGCTCGTCGGCGAGATAGCGTGCCGCCTCGTCCGCGTAATGCCGGCACGCCAGAGCGCACTTGACAACCTCGGCAACGGAGGCCTCCAGGGGCTTGCCCATTTCGAGAGTGATGACTTCTCCCAGTTCGTCCCGGCGCTCTTCGAGGATGTCCGCCGCCCGACGCATGCGCATGGCTCGCTCTTCAAGACTTCGCCCCCGGTTGACGCGGAAGGCATCGATGGAGCGAGATAACGCCGCCTCGATTCCGCCCGCATCGAGTGAGGTGAAGGTCCTGATCGTTTCTCCGGTGGCCGGGTTTACCGTCGCAATCGCCATTTCGATTTCAACCTCTGCTATTCTCGCCAGTCATCCAGCAAGCTTGATGTCCATCACCACCAAACCCTCGGTAAGGAGTCCTCATGAATACTTTGAAACCCGCGCGTTTCCTGATCCTGCTGTGCCTGCTCGTTCTGTTGCCTGTCGTCTCGTTCGCACAGAGCAGCAACGGATCCATCTCCGGCAATGTCACGGACGCAAGCGGCGGAGCGTTGCCGGGAGTCAGCGTTACCGCATCCAACATCGCCACCCATGCAACTCGCGTGGCAATCAGTAACGGGAGCGGCCATTACGACCTGCTGCTGCTGCCGCCGGGGACCTACTCCGTTTCGGGCGAGCTCGCCGGCTTCCAGGCGGTACGGTATGAACGGATTGTGGTGAACGTCGGGACGGGCACGGGCCTGAACCTCAGGATGGCGCCGGGTGTCACTGACGTTCTGACGGTCACCGCTTCCGCGCCGCTGGTGGAGACGACGCGTTCCGAGGTCAGCTCCGTGGTCAACGACAAGGCCATCCAGAATCTGCCGGTGAACGGGCGCAACTTCCTGGACTTCGTCCTGACCACTCCGGGAGTGGTGCGCGATCCCCGAGGCGGAGACATCAGCTTCGCCGGTCAGAAGGGCACGCTCAACAGCGTCATCGTTGATGGCGCCGACAAC
>JBDSGC010000257.1:0-2686 GCA_039919215.1 Thermoanaerobaculia bacterium
GGGTCGCTGCGTTCCCCCGGCTGAAGCCGGGGGCTACAGGCTTCTGCCGGCTTCGCCGGCTCAGTGCGGGCGGCCTGGGCCGCCCGCACTGGTGTCAATCGAGCGGAGATGGTCGTTACGGACAGGCGAATGCTGCCGTGTCCTGAATCGGCTGGAACGGAGCGCCCAGCGGATTGGTATACGTCCGCGTCTTGCCGGTCTGGGTGTCGGTGACCTTGAGCGTGACCTGAACGTTGGTCAGTCCCGAGGAGAAGACCCACTGGGAGTTGAACGCGGAGCAGGCATTCAGCGACTTCACGATCATTTCGGCGTTGTCCGCGTTGAAGAACCAGAAGTAGCCCGAATCCGCCGTCAGCTTGACGGCATGGCCCACGCCGGTTTTCCCGTCGGGGCTCTTCCAGGCCGTCTCGACTTTGAAGCGGTTGCCATTCAGGCACAGCGCCGTATCGCCCCCCGTCGAGCAGGCTGACGCAGTCTCCTGACCAGCGATGCCGATCCCGCCGTTGAGATTTCCCCGGACCGCTCCGCCCGGTTTCTCCGACGAATGCACGTTGACGTAAAAGGCGTTCGGGTTGGCGAGGATCTCATTGATGAGGGCTTGGTCGACGGGGCCGACGGACCCCACCGCTACGCCGCCGATGAAGGGTGTCAGAGGGTTAGATCCGGCCACCGGAAACCCAATCACCACTCCGCTGGTGCTTCCGCGATGGATGTGAGCGTTGGTGATCGTCGAGGTGTTGTTGGCCACGATCAGATAGTTGACGGTCGTCCCGCTGATGGACACCGTCGCGAAACCGGTGGCATCGGTGTCCCCGCCGTCCGGTTCATTGCTGCCGGTCAGAGTTGCTGTGAAGGTTTGTCCGAACATTGCGGTCGGTACGAGGGCGAGAAACGCGAACGCGAGCAGCAGCAGCCTTCTTTTCATGAATCCTCCTAACGATGTAGCGGAACTATTTCACCGTCCCGCTTGCGAAACGTCACGAACGCGTCACAAGAGAGCCGACGGCCGCTTTCTGTCGACCTCCGACGCCCTTGGCGGATACTCACCGCGACGCTTTGGAAATGGGGTCGACGACCACTCCTGCGATCGTGGTCACGAACTCCGGGCCGAAGCAGAGTGCCGGCGTGAGACTTCCGGGCGACGGTTTGGACGCCAGCACCTGCTCCACGGCCGCGAGCGCCGACAGAACCGTGAACGCGTAGCCCTCCGGCGTGGTCATCGTCATGATCGCTTCCGAGCCGCTCTTGTCGGACACGCGACCCCACAGATTCATCTTCCCGGTCTTTCGACGCGCTTCCGAGGGGCCGGTGCGGGGCGCGGCAAACGCCTGGAGCAGGCGGCGGATCGGTTTCCATGCCGCCAGAGGAAGGAACGATCGGATCCGGCGCGCATTGGCGATCGACTTCGGCGAGGCGGCCGAGTACACCCGAATGTTGGGGATGCCGGTGGTGCGGAACGCAGTGGAGACGTCGCCCCAGGGGATGGTCATGGCCATGCGCTGTCCGGATGCGAAGGGAATCTCGCGCGCGTCGAAGGCCACTGGAACGCGCACGATTTTCCCGTCGCGACGGATCGCGCCCCCCTGACCAATCCCTTCAATCATCGTCTTCACTGTCCCTCGGCTCAGCTCTGCGCCGGGGGAAGAGAAAGCCAGCACCAATTCGTGGGCTGATGGAAGTCTCCGAGCGAGCATCGCCGCCAGGCAGTCGGTGGGAACGACGTCGAACCCCACGCCGGGCAGCAACGTTACCCCTCGCTCTTTCGCCTCGGCGTCGCGCGCGAAGATCGACTCGAAGACAGAAATCTCGCCGGTGATGTCGAGGTAATGCACGCCCGCCTGGAGACAGGCCGCCACCATCGGCGCGCTGGTATCAACGAAAGGCCCGGCGCAGTGGAGGACCAGCGCGAGACCCTGCAGGGCATTGACGATGGTCTGATGGTTGTCCAGCGGAAACGAACGCGACGGACACGCCAGCTCGCGCGCCAGCCGCGAGATCGCCGCAGGATTCCGCCCCGCCAGAATCGGTTTCTGCCCGCGACGTACGGCTTCCCGGGCGATCAGTTCGCCGGTGTAGCCGTTCGCGCCATAGAGCATCCATTGCATGCCGTCGATTCTATCCTCGCCGTCCGTCGTGCGTTTCGCTCCCGCTACGCTGCCATAAGATGATGCGGTGCTCCTGGCGCTCGTGGCGGCGATGACGATTGCGAACGGCGAATTTCTCGAGCGGAGCGTGACGGTCGATCAGGTCGCGCATGTGTATCGGGTTTGGATTCCGCCGGACTACACGACGTCCCGTCGCTGGCCGGCCGTTCTGTTTCTCCATGGCTCGGGAGAGCGGGGGAGCGATGGTCTGAAGCCAACGCAGGTCGGTCTGGGGCCGGCTCTACTTGCAGGCGTAGCGGGCGCCGGCGCGATCGTGGTCTTTCCGCAGTGCCCGGAGAATGAGCACTGGGTGGGACCGGCGCGCAACATCGCCATGGCCGCCCTCGATGCGGTGGAGAAGGAGTTCTCCATCGATCGGCGACGCGTCGCCCTCACCGGCATCTCCATGGGTGGTGCAGGTGCATGGGTGCTTGCAGCGGAGCATCCAGACCGGTGGTCCGCAGCCGCCCCGATCTGTGGATGGGTGGTTCGTCCGCGGAAGCTCACATCGATTCCTGACAACAAGCTTCCATGGCTCGGAG
>JBDSGC010000258.1:0-4729 GCA_039919215.1 Thermoanaerobaculia bacterium
GCCAGCTTCTTCGACATGATCGAAGCGGTGATCAGCGGCAGCGACTCGACGGTGCCGGTGACATCGCGAAGCGCGTAGATCTTCTTGTCAGCGGGAGCAATGCCTTCGGTCGATGTGGAGATGACACAGCCAGCCTCGCGGATGCAGCGATTGAAGTCTTCGCGCGAGAGCCGGGCATTGAATCCCGGAATCGCTTCGAGCTTGTCCAGCGTCCCGCCGGTGTGTCCCAGACCCCGGCCCGACAGCATGCCGATTTTCACGCCGCAGGCCGCCACCCAGGGAGACAGCACCAGAGACACCTTGTCGCCCACGCCGCCGGTGGAGTGCTTGTCGGCGATGAAATCGTAGTCGTTGCGCATGTGCCATTGCTCGCCCGACTTGAGCATGGCCTGCGTGAGCGTGGCCATCTCCTCGGTGGTCATGCCGTTGATGGCGATGGCCATCAGTAGAGCGGACATCTGGTAGTCGGGGATGCCACCGCGTGTGTACTGCTCGATGAACAGTTCGATCTCACGCGGCTCCAGAGGTGCGCCGCGTCGCTTGCGATTCAGAAGTTCGTACACATTGAGCTCGGCCATGACCGCGAGTCTATCGCGGCCGGCACGGCCGGCGGCGTTGGTTGCCCAAGGCTCCGCCAAGATCACGTTGCACGACGTTCAACCGCGCAGGCTCCTAGCGCGGACCGGCCCCCGCTCGACCGGCCTCCGCCCCCCGCGCAAAGACTCCTGCTCTAAACTTCCCAAATGAAAGCCGTCGTCCTGCTCAGTGGAGGACTCGATTCCGCCACCGTCCTGGCCATTGCCCAAAGCGAGGGACGGGTGTGCCACGCGCTGTCCTTCGCCTATGGACAGCGCCACGCCATCGAGCTGGTCGCCGCCAATCGCATCGCCTCCGCGGCGCAGGTCGCCGAACACATCGTCTTCCCGCTCGACCTGCGGCCGTTCGGCGGCAGCGCACTGACCAGCGACACCGCCGTCCCCAAAGACTCCGCGGATCGACCGGGGATCCCGGTCACCTATGTTCCCGCACGCAACACGATCTTCCTGTCCGTCGCACTCGGATTTGCTGAAGCGCGCGGCGCCGACGAGATCTGGATCGGCGTCAACGCCATCGACTACAGCGGATACCCCGACTGCCGCCCCGAGTTTCTGGAGGCCTTCCAGCAGGTCATCCTCCGAGGAACGAAGAGTGGCCTGGAGCGCGGCGTTCCCGCCATCGTGGCGCCGCTGGCCACCCTGTCGAAGGCGGCCATCATCGCCAGGGGAGTCGAGCTCGGCGTCGACTACGCCATGACCCACTCCTGTTACGACCCGGACCGGGAGGGCCACGCCTGCGGTCACTGCGACTCCTGCATTCTGCGCAAGCGAGGTTTCGAAGAAGCAGGCGTGGAGGATCCGACGACGTACCAAGGATGACCACTGGAAGAGGGAAGAGCGAGAATGCCCCCGTGCATTCTGCGTTCTGATACCTGCTCATGCTGCGCGTCACCGAAATCTTCTACTCCATCCAGGGAGAGTCCTCCTTCGCCGGACGGCCCTGCGTCTTCGTGCGTCTGGCTGGATGCAATCTGCGTTGTCGGTGGTGTGACTCCGAATACACCTTCACCGGAGGCGACAAGCTGGACCTCGAAGCCGTCCTGGAAACGGTCCGCGCCTTCGGATGCCCTCTGGTGGAAGTGACCGGCGGCGAACCCCTGGCGCAACCGGAAGCGTTCGAGTTGATCCGCCGGCTCTGCGAAGAGGGGCTGCAGGTTCTGATCGAGACCTCCGGATCGATCGACATCACGCCGGTCGATCCTCGAGCCCGGATCATCCTCGACATCAAGTGTCCCGGCTCCGGCGAGTCGGAGAAGAATCGCTGGGCCAATCTGGACGAGCTGCGCCCTCACGACGAGATCAAGTTCGTCATTGCCGACCGGGCTGACTACGAGTGGGCCCGCGCCGTGATCCGGGAGCGTGCCCTCCAGCGCTGGACGTTGCTCTTCTCTCCCGTCTGGGCGGAGCTGGATCTGAAACCTCTCGCCGAGTGGATCCTCGAAGATCGTCTCCCCGCCCGTCTGCAGACGCAGCTGCACAAACACATCTGGGGAGCGGACGCCCGAGGAGTGTAGAGTCGCGGAAGGCAAACCAGCGCGATGACCAAACCCACTCTTGACCACATCGGCATCGCCGTCCGATCGATCGAAGCGGCGAGTATCTACGCCGCCCTCGGGCTCTCCATCGACCACGTCGAGACGGTGGAAAGCCAGGGCGTCCGCACCGCTTTCCTTTCCGTCGGCGACTCCAACCTGGAGCTTCTGGAGCCCACCGGGCCGAACTCCTCCGTGGCGAAATTCATCGAGAACCGCGGCGAGGGAATCCACCATCTCTGCTTCCGGGTCACCGATCTGGAGAAGCAACTGCGGGAGCTGCAGGCGAAGGGGTTCCGCCTGATCAACGAGCATCCCGTGCCGGGCGCTCACGGCTGCCGGGTGGCCTTTCTGCATCCCGCCGCGGGCAACGGCGTGCTCATCGAACTGAGCGAGAAGGTGGGCTGACGGATGATCGAAGGAAACCGATGATCGAAGGCTTCGCGCCCTCCGCGGTGGTGATCGTGAATCTGGTCAATCCGAAAGAGAAATTTTTCGGAATCCTCATTTCGCTTTCGGCAGCCGGATTGACCCTGCGGGCCATCAATCTCGATTCGTTCGAAGACTGGCTGCGCCAGATCGCGCGCGATGACGAGCATGGCCTCGACCTCATCACCATGTTCGTGCCCCTGTTCCGGGTGGAGCGCATCTTTCTCGATGAGCCTCTGGGAACGATCAAGTCGTACGGCGACCGCTTCGAGGATGTCGTGGGGATGTCGGTGCACGCGTATCTCGACCCGTCCCGCAGCAGCGCGAACTGACCCCTCCCCGTGTGGTGCGCCCGTGTGGTGCGGCCGTCCCCGGCCGCAGGTCGGCGGCGCCCTGAAAACCTTACACAAACCCTTCCCCACGACGAAGAAGTGCCGCGCTCCGTATGATAGGCTCGCGGTCGGATCGAACCCTGCGGAGGCAAGTTCAGGAAATGCGCAAAGTCTCATGGCTGCTGTTGTTTGCGACCGTTCTCATGGGCGGCCTCACCGGTTGCAAAGGTGAGAAGAAGGAGACCGTCAACGAACCGGCAACGTTCTCCTTCACCATCTATCCCGGCTCGCGCTACCTCGCGCCGCTCACCGACGTCTCCAAGCAGGCCTGGCACGCTGCACGTCCCACCGACGAAGTGCCTCCCATGGCCATCTACGACACCGACGCCCCCGTCGAGAAGGTCGCCGAGTTTTACGCGAAGTCGTACGGCTTCAACACCGTCGCCCCCGACGCCACGAACAACCTCAGCTCAGCCAAGCCCCCTGCCTACTACCGCACCGGCGACCTCGGCACGGACGTCAAGGCCATCGCCCCGGTCACCGAGAAGATCAAGCTGAAGGTCGACGTGGCCAAAGCGGTCGGCGCCTACCGCGCCGCAGAGATCGATCCGAAGCCGAACCGGCCACGAGTGACCATTCAGCATCCGTACTTTGACGTGACCACATCCCAGGTCGTCGACCGGACGATCATCTTGATGAGCCGCTGATGCCTTCTGCGCGTCGGGCGCTGATCGCCGGCCTCGGGCTCATCGGCGGCTCGATCGGCATGGCGCTGCGCCGCGCGGGCTGGCAGGTCCGCTACCTCGATCCGCACGTTTCGCTGGACGATGCGCTGCGCGCCGGCGCCGCCGACGAGCGCGTGGACAGCATCGAGCACGGTCATGACCTTCTGGTGCTGGCCACGCCGGTCGACGCCGCGCAGGCACTGCTCGAACAGGTTCCGGAGCAATTGCTGGCGACCAGCGTCGGCAGCGTGATGGTTCCCCTTCGCCAGCTCGCGGATCGACGCGGGCTGAACTTCATTGCCGGTCATCCATTGGCCGGTTCGCAGGATCGGGGACTGGCAGCAGCGCGCGAGGATCTCTTTCGCGGAGCGACCTGGTTTGTGGATCGCGAAGATCCGATCCTCGCGGAGATGATCGCGGTTTGCGGCGCTTCAAGCCGTCTCGTTGCGGCGCCTCAGCACGACGCGGCTCTGGCGATGACCAGCCATCTGCCCCAACTTCTCTCCACCGCGCTGGCCGCCTGGCTGCAACGACAGCCTGCGAACCCCGACGACGATCTGACCTCGTTCGCCGGTCCCGGCCTGAGCACTTTCCTGCGACTGGCCGGCAGCGACGTGACGGTCTGGAAACCGGTTCTCGAAGCCAACGCGTCGATCCTTCTCCCGCATCTGGATGCGATCACCGCTCTCGCTCGCGAGATTCTGGAAAGCGATCCCGCATCCGCCTTCGCTGACGCGAACCAGCTCTGGTCCCGACTGCAGAAACCGTAGCCGGCACGGCCGGCGGCGCTGGTTGCCCAAGGCTCCGCAAGGATCACGCTCCACGACGGCCGGCCGCGCAGGCTCCTGGGAGTCTGCGCGGCAGAACAGGACCGAGCGAAACAGGACCAATAGGATTGATAGGACGAATGGGACCGAGCTCAATCGGTCCCTCTGTCCCGCCCTACGAAGAAACCGTTCAATAGCGGCTTCGCACGCCCTCCCCGATGAGAGTCCTTCTCCCCGCACACGGGGAGAAGGTGCCGAAGGCGGATGAGGGGAACTCACGCGATGAAGAGCAGGACCCCTCATCCCCGCTTCGCGGACCTTCTCCCCGCTGCGGCGGGGAGAAGGACA
>JBDSGC010000259.1:0-4313 GCA_039919215.1 Thermoanaerobaculia bacterium
CGGCGTCTGATTGTGATCGGCGACGGGCCGCTCCGGCAGGCTCTTTCCGACGCCGGCGGTCCCAACGTTCAGTTTGCTGGTCCCGTATCGAGGGACGTGATCATCGACCATCTCGCCCGGGCCCGGAGTCTGATCCTGCCGGGTATCGAAGACTTCGGCATCACGCCGCTGGAGGCTATGGCGCTGGGGACGCCGGTCATCGCGCAGGGTGCGGGCGGGGTTCTCGATACGGTGGTGCCCGGCCGGACCGGGATGTTTTTCGAAACGGCGGCGGTACACTCGCTGCAGCGGGCGCTCGAGGAAATGGAGTCGGTGACGTGGGATCGCGCGGCCCTCCGCGCGCACGCAGCCACCTTCTCCCGGGAGCGGTTTCTGGGCGCGATGGAACAGGCGGTCCGGCAGGTACTGGGTTGATCGAGAAGAAACATCGAGCGCTGGCGTCGATCTACCTCATCAACGATGCGGTGGCTTCGAATCTGGCCATGCTCTGCGCCTGGTTTCTGCGCTTCAGCCTGGAAGTCATCCCCGTCACCAAGGGCGCCCAGAATCTCTCCACCTACCAGCATGTCCTGCCCATCGTGACCATTGTCTTTCCACTCGCCTTCGCCGTGCAGGGGTTGTATCGCATCCGGCCCACGCGCTCCAGGGCGGACGAGTGGCTCTCGGTGGCCATCGGTTCTGTAGTGGCGACGGTGGTGCTCTCGGGCGTGCTGCTGTGGGTGCGGCCGGGGAATCCGGACGTTCTCTACTCCCGGGCCACGCTGGCCATCTTCATGGTCTGCGCGATGCTGTTCGCGATCCTCGGGCGGGTCATCGTCCGAGCCATCGTGGAGGGGCGCCACCGGGCCGGCAAAGATCTTGACCGGGTGTTGATTGCAGGAAGCGGGGAGCTGGCGCGCGCAGTGGTCGAGCGGATGCAGTCGCATCGCGACGAGCTCGGATTCCGCATCGCCGGCTATCTGCAGAACGGGGAGCAGAGCGAACTGGAAGGGCTGGCCTGCCTCGGCCGGATCGACGACGCGGAGAAGGTCATCAAGGAGCATGCCGTCGATCACGTGTTCGTCGCGCTGCCTCATGCCTCCTCCGAAGCGATGATGGCGCTGCTGGACCGGCTGGTGCGAAGCTGCGTATCCATTCACGTCGTTCCCGACCTCCTGCAGTTCATGGTGCTGCGCTCGCGGGTCGAGGACATCGACGGTCTTCCCACCATCAACCTGTCCGAAACGCCGCTGGAAGGCTGGAGCCGTTTCGGAAAGCGTGGCTTCGATCTGCTGGTGGCTGCCGTCGCGCTGCTGGTGTTTTCGCCGCTCATGCTGATCGTCGCGCTGGCCATCTGGCTGGAGGACCGCGGGCCGGTGTTCTACCGGCAGGTGCGCATGGGCCTCGATGGGAAGTCGTTCGAAATCTTCAAATTCCGATCGATGCGGGTGGGGGCAGAGGCGGAGGGTGGCGCGCGCTGGGCCGAGCGCGACGACCCGCGCCGCACGCGCCTGGGGCGGCTTATCCGCGCCTGGTCGCTCGATGAGCTGCCGCAGCTATTCAATGTTCTGCTCGGCGACATGAGCGTGGTCGGCCCCCGTCCGGAACGGCCGCAATTCGTGGAGCAGTTCCGCGCGGAGTTCCCGCATTACATGCTCCGGCACAAAGTACGCGCTGGCATCACCGGCTGGGCCCAGGTGCATGGCTGGCGCGGCAATACGTCGATTCGGATGAGGATCGAGCACGATCTGTACTACATCGAGAACTGGTCGCTGATGCTGGACCTGAAGATCCTGTTCATGACCGTGCTGCACGGCCTGCGGCACGAGAACGCGTACTAGCCGGCACGGCCGGCGGCGTTTGTTGCCCAAGGCTCCGCCGGGATTTGCGTGGGATTGCGGAGCCCAGTCAGAAACGAGCCCGCCCAGCGGGCGACAGAAGAGCAACGAAGTCGGGCCGCGATCCAATCTCCAGTCCTGTTCTGCCGCGCTCCGCGGGCTCGCACGCGCGGCTTTTCGTTGTTCTTTTTTCGGGGACGGGTCGTCGAATCTGCGATAATTCTTCTTCCAAAATTAAGGAGGAATCAATGAACAAGTTGCGAACCGCATCCGTGGTTGGCCTGGCCGTCGGCCTCGCCCTCAGCATCGTTCCAGACCTTCACGCCCGCGGCAGCAAACCGGCCAGCACCGCTCCGGGCACGTACAAGCAGTGGGGCCGGGACATTGACGAGATCGAGATCGTGAAGACGTTCAAGATCAGCGACTACGACACCATCGCAGTCAAGCCCTTCGATACCTCGTCCACTCCCATGCCGGAGAAAGACGATCGCTCGTACGCAACCATCAAGACGGTGCTCGACAGCTACACAGAGACGCTGATTGAAGCATTACGCGGTGAGCTGAAAGCGCACGCGAAGGTGGAGCAAGCCACCGGCACGCCGAAGAGCGCGAAAACGCTCATCGTGCGCGGCAAGGTCGAGTCGCTCAGCCCTGGTTCACGCACCAAGCGATACGTCGGCGGGTTCGGAGCAGGCGCTTCCGGCACGAAGATCAGCTGCGACCTGGTCGACGCTGCGAGCGGCAAAGTGGTCGCGCACTTCACCCAGGAGCGCCGGTCCGCCGGTTCGTTCAAGTTCGGCGGTGGCAGCGACCAGCAGGTGATGCGCGACAGCATCCACGCTGCGGCCGAAGACATCGCCCACATCCTCGACTCGTTCTGATGTCCCGCCAATGGAGGCCGCGACGAAACCTGCGGCTTTTCGCAGCGCCGGCATCCTGCCGGCCGGTCCGCCGGCATCTTTGCCGGCGGATCTCGCGAGGTGGCTCCCGCCACGCCCCAGGGGCCGATACCGATCAGATCCTTCCGCCCGCCTCGTATAATCCCCCGCCTCATGGGCAAGAACTCCGAAACACTCTTTCAACGCGCGCTGGAAGTCATCCCTGGTGGCGTCAACTCTCCCGTCCGTGCCTTCAAGGGCGTCGGCGGTACCCCTCTGTTCATCGACCAGGCGCTGGGATCGCGCATTTTCGACGCGGACAACATCCAGTACATCGACTGCGTTGGCTCCTGGGGGCCGATGATTCTCGGGCACGGTCACCGCTATGTTGTGGAGGCGGTGAAGAAAGCAGCGACCCGCGGCTTCTCTTACGGCGCGCCGACGCTCGGCGAAATCGAGCTGGCGGAGATGATCGTGCAGGGGGTGCCCTCCATCGAGATGGTGCGCCTGGTCAACTCCGGAACCGAGGCCACCATGAGCGCGCTGCGCCTCGCCCGCGCAGCGACTGGACGGACGAGAGTTCTCAAATTCGACGGCGCCTACCACGGTCATGTCGACTCGCTGCTGGTCAAGGCAGGATCGGGCGGCGCGACCTTTCAGGTTCCCGATTCGGCGGGCGTCCCGGCGGAAGTCGCCAAGCTGACGCTGAGCGTTCCCTACAACGATCTGGATGCCGTCCGCGGGGCCATGAACGATGAGGTGGCCGCGATCATCGTCGAGCCTGTGGCGGGCAACATGGGCTGCGTGCCGCCCGCCAGCGGATTTCTCGAAGGCCTGCGCACGATCTGCGACGAGCACGGCGCGCTGCTCATCTTCGACGAAGTGATGACCGGCTTCCGAGTGAACTATGGCGGCGCACAAACCCTGTATGGCGTCCGGCCCGACATCACCACCCTCGGAAAAATCATTGGCGGCGGAATGCCCATCGGCGCCTACGGAGCCTCCCGCTCGCTGATGGAGCATGTCTCACCGCTGGGGCCGATGTATCAGGCCGGTACGCTGTCGGGCAATCCAGTCGCCGTGGCCTCGGGCAAGTCGACTCTGAGCGTGCTGAAGAACTCGTCGATCTACTCCGATCTGGAGGAGCGCTCGGCGGAATTTCAGGACGGCGTCCGTCGGGCGGCGGAGCGGCACGGTGTGCCTTTGACCTTCAACCGGGTCGGCTCCATGTGGACGATTTTCTTCACAGAAGGGCCAGTGACCGATTACGAAACGGCCAACCAGTCCAACCGCGAGAAATTCGCGCGCTTCTTCCACCTCATGCTGGCGGAAGGGGTGTACCTGCCGCCCTCACAGCTGGAGTCCGCCTTCTTCTCGGCGGCCCATGCCAAGAAGGACATCGTCCAGCTCGTCGAGCGCGTCGATCGCGTGCTGAAGAAGATCGCCTGGGAGTTCGAGAAGTAGGAGCAACACGGAATCTGCATTTCGGAACGCCGGCATCGTTGCCGGCGGGCACCTGCGAGCAGATCCCCCCGCGAAATCCGTCATCCTGAGCAAGGGAACGGCGCGTTGCAGCGCTGTTGAGATCTCGATACACATCCTCACGCGAGTTCCCTCT
>JBDSGC010000260.1:0-4978 GCA_039919215.1 Thermoanaerobaculia bacterium
AAAAGCTGACCATCGAAAGCGCGAGTCCGGGGGTGAAGGTCGTGGTGGAAACGAAACTGACGGTGATGCCGTAGGCCGGCACGGGAGAACGTCTGGAGCGTGATCCTGGCGGAGCCTTGGGCAACCAACGCCGCCGGCCGTGCCGGCTGGCGGAGCCTTGGGCAACCAACGCCGCCGGCCGTGCCGGCTGGCGGAGCCTTGGGCAACCAGCGCCGCCGGCCGTGCCGGCTCACATGCCGGCGCCGATCACGGAGAAGCCTGCCCAGTAAAACGGATGCCGATACTTCGCACCGCGCAGAAGCCCGAGCTGCGCGGTGCGAAGGGCGCGGGCGAAATCGAGGTCAGCCGATTTCTCGAGCTGGCCTCGCAACCCCCGGTGAAAGGCGACCATCAGTTCGGTCGTGCTCCCCGAATCGACCTTCCACTGGCTGACCACCGTGGTCGGACAGCCGGCCACGAAAATGGCCCAGGTCATCCCGATCACGCCCTCCCCTGATCCGAATCGTCCGCGCGCTGTCTCGCATGCCGACAGCACCGTGAGCTCGCTGGCCGCCGAGCCGTTCATCAGCTCCCACGCTTCGACGATGCCGTCATCCCCCTGGTGCGAAGCAGAGAGCACGACATAGGAGTGCATGGGGCTGGCGTCATCGAATACACCGTGAGTGGCCATGTGCAGGAAGCGAACGCCCGCCGACTCGCTCCTCAACCGGCTTTCGGTGGCCGCCGCACGCAGAAACAGCCGGCTCTTCTCCTTCCCGTAAACCTTCCCGAGCTGCAGCACTTCGCGTTCGCTGTTGGGCAGCTCCTTTCGTCCCTGACCGGCCAGGGGGTTTCCAAACGCCGCGAGGAGCGGAGCCTGGTCCGATCTCGTTTCGACGGCAGTCTTCTTCGCCTCCATGGCTCGCAGCGCCGTCGCGGACGGGGCGTAGAAAAAAGGGAGCTCCTCCACAAGAAACTTTCCGCTGCGCGATTCGAGGGCCTGGAAGGGAACACCCCACAACGCGCCATCCGGAACGATCACCGCTTCGTCGATCCCGTCGAGATCATCCTTGAGGGAACTCAGAAGCAACTCGTGCAACGCTCGGGCACGCGTGCGGAAGCCGAGATCCAGCTCGGCCACCTGCCTGCGAAACGCCTCCGCTTCCTTGCGAAGGGAGGAAGCGCTGGCAACGATTCGATGGGCATGGACGACGAGCTCCTGACCCTCCAGTCGCACCACAAAGGCAAGCACTTCGTCGTGGGTGACCACATATTCGATGAGCGCGGTGGCAGGACGCGGACGAAGGAAGCCGATCATCCCCTCCCGATCCAGCGGCGCTGCGTCGCCGCGACGGATCCGCGTGGCCGGATCTCTGGCATAGGCCGAGGCCACCAGCTCGTCGTACGCCAGGCGCGCCGCATCGACGCTTTTCTGCAGGCTGTCCAGAGCGGCAGGATCCTTCGGGTTCTTTCCACGTTCGCGCTGGAGCTCGGCGCCAACGGCCGCCATCCGGACCCGAAGCTCGTGCTCCTGTCCTTTCTGTTCCTCGGTGAACGATTTCGTCACGTCCCACGGCCCATCACGAAGCGTCTCCACCAGAACCCTCGCCTTGGCCTGCTCTGCCACAAAGAACGCCTCCTCCGGATGCTCATCGGCGACCAGGAGCGAGATCAGCGATTCATACGGAGAGGTGCGCGACTCAAGAAACTGCTGCCGGGTCACCTCCGATCCGGAGAGCTGCAGCCGAAGCGTTTCGATGGTGCCGATGGCCTCGCGGTAGGCGGCATACGCCTCCTGGCGTTGTCCCAGAGCGCGGTAGGCATTGCCGGCGACGGTGCGGGCGCGCCAGAAGTTCTCCCGGTGCCCGGTCGAGAAGGCGTACGCGGCCGCTTCCGCAGCGGCGTCCCTCGCTTCCGGGTAGACGCGCCGGGCCAGCTGGGTCACGGCGATACCCAGCAGCGCTTCCCCACTTCCCCCTTTGTCGACCACCTTCCTGGAAATCTGCAGGGCCTCATCGAGCGTGGTCAGCGCTTCGTCGTTCCTGCCGGTTCCTCGAAGGGCGACGGCGATGTTCCGCAACGTGATGGCCACGCCTCCTCGATCGCCGAGGCCTTCCTTCATTTTGAGCACTCGACGAAAGACGGCCAGCGCTTTTTCCCAGTCCTGCTTCTCCGTGTAGAGGCTCCCCAGGTTGTTGAGCGAGCTGGCGATTGCGGGCGTCTCCTGCATCCGCTCGCGGATCTCCAGACCTTTCCGAAGAACACTCTCCGCCAGGTCCAGCTGTCCCTGCTTCAGATAGAGCAATCCCAGCCCGTTCATCCCGGACGCCACCTGGGCGTCCTGATTCGAGGCTTCTGCGAACTCGATGGACCTTTGAAACGTTCGCGCGGCGAGGCGGTAATCGCCGCGATTTCGATAGATCACGGCATTGTTGTTGAGCAGGAACGGCAGGACGGACGTCTCGCCCAGTTTCTCCGTGATGGCGATGGCTCTGGTAGTGGCTGCAAGGGCCAGGTCGAACTCACCGACAAAGCGATGCACCAGGGCGATGTTCCCCAGAATGACGGCGATCCAATGCTCATTTCCCGCGCGCTCCTCCAGCTCGAGCGCACGCTTGTAAATCGTCAGCACCTGTTCGAACTTGCTCTGGGCAAAGGGGACTCCGGCGCTGGCGTTGAGGGCCATGCCCAGGGCGCTGGAGTCACCGAGAGCTTCCGCCTGTTCGAGCGTGAAATCGGCCATGGACTGCACGACGCCGTAGTTCCCCCGGCCGCGATCGGCATTGGAAACGACGCACAGAGCGCGGATGAGATCTCCATCGAGCAGCTCCCGCCGCGCCGCGACGGCACTCCGACGCTCCTCATTGCTCTTCATGCCATAGAGCTCTTCGGCGAACAGAGTCCCCGGTGAGGTTTCTCGCCACACCTTCCACACTCCGGCCACCCGGTGAAGCTGCATCACCCGCCTGCTGGTCGCCAGGAGCTCGATCGCTCGAGGACGGATCTCCGACTCGCGGATCCGGAGCATGACCGGCATGGTGGCCACATCTTCGACCTGCTCCACCGCGCCGAGTTGCAGTCTGGTCACCGCGGTGCCGCCCGGCGAAGCAAACCATTCGCGGAGGAGCACCTCCCGCTCCTTCCAATCGGGTGACTGCTCGCTCCACAACGAACGAATGGCAGCCAGATCCTTCTTCGAGTAGGCCGCGTAGTGGCGCCGGGCCACATCCTCCACCGCGGCGCGCGCCGGCAGATTGGTTGCTCCGCCCGCGACAGGTCCAAGCAGGATTGACAGCGTCACCATCCATCGCACGAATCCTGATCGGGGCATGCCGTCATCGTGGGGCAAGCGGGAAGCGGTCGTCAAATTGTCCCGGTAATATCGACGCTCTTCCCCCGTCATTCGGATCATGACGAGCGCCATCATCCGGAAACGATTCCGGTCCAGCGGCATGGACGCTCTCCCGCTTTCCGCAGGCCCACCAGGGAATCCGCGCTCGACCATGCTCGCGAACCGGCCACAGGCATTCCCTCAGCGATGACCTCCCCGTCCCGCTCAGGCAGTCTCCGGCTGGTCCCTCCCGACACGCTAGACTCTCGTGCGGAGCCTCCAGCCTCACGGGCGCCGATGGCCGCGATGCCCGACCGAATCCACGATGACTCCCACGGAAGCGCTGCCGACCCCCGTCTTCGCCAATATCTCGGAGCCGGCGACGGAGTGGCCGCGGAGGCCGAGCTCACCGGTCTGATCTGCGCCGCGCTCCCGATCGCCGAGCCGATCATCGCCAGACGGATCGGACGCGGCGCAAGCGGAGCGGATGATTTCGAAGACGTTCGCTCCGAGGTCCTGACCCGGCTGGTCGGACGACTGCAACGGATGCGCTCCGGCGCGGCAGAACCGGTTGCGGACTTCCCGGCCTACGTCGCCGTAGTGGCCTACAACTCTTGCCACGCTTACTTCCGCACGCGTTTCCCTGAACGGGCGCGGCTGAAACTGAAGCTGCGCTATCTGGTGCAGCACGATTCTCAGTTCCGGCTGGTGGCCGGCTCCGATGAATCCTTTCTCTGCGGGCTGGCCGAGTGGCCAGATCGGATGTTCGAGCGCGGTCGGAGCTCACCCCCTCTTCCCGCTCCTCCATCGGTGGCCTTCGACTTCCGCACCTCTCCGGCACGATTCGTCCACGCGCTTCTCCGCCAGCTTGCGAAGGTCATCCAGCTCGACGAGCTGGCCGACCTGGTGGCCTCCATCGCAGGGATCGGCGGCGGCGAGCTGCTTTCCGCTGACGACGACCGGAATGGGACGTCAGAGCTCCGCGATTCCAGCGTCGGCGCCGATCGGGTTCTGGAGAGTCGGGACGACCTGCGCCAGCTCTGGAGCGAAATCGAGCTGCTTCCGCCGCGCCAGCGGGTGGCCCTGCTCCTGAATCTCCGCGACGACAACGGCGGCAATGCGTTGCAGATCTTCCCCATGACTGGCGTGGCCGACCTCGACACGCTGGCCAGCGCTCTCGATCTCAGTTCCGACGCGCTCACCGAGTTGTGGCCCCGGCTTCCCCTCGATGACTTGACCCTGGCCGAGCGACTCGGCCTTACCCGCCAGCAGATCATCAATCTTCGCAAGTGCGCCCGGGAGCGGTTGGCCCGGCGCACCGTCCGTGCGGCCAGCGGCGGCGCGCCGCGCACGCAGCGCAAATCATCCCAATCAGGAAGTGATCGCAATGCATGAACACCTTTCCAACGATCTGGTCGACCGCTATCGAGAGCGGCGGCTTTCTCCGTCTGAGTTGCGCGCCTTCTTCGCGCATACGAGCGACTGCAACCTCTGCGCTGAGAAGGCGCTGGGCGATTCGCCCGCGCATGCAACCGCCGCACTGCGAAAAACGCTCGAGCAGGATCCGCATGACCATCTTTCTCATGACGAGTTGGTTCGATGGATTGAGCAGTCGTCTTCGAACGACGAATGCGATCTGGTCGAGGCCAGGATTGCAGCGTGCAGCGT
>JBDSGC010000261.1:0-12508 GCA_039919215.1 Thermoanaerobaculia bacterium
CGAAACCTTCCTTCGCTGCCAGGCGATCGATGACGATGTCGATGGTGTGCTTCTTCTGCTTATCCAGAACGGGGGGATCGGCCAGCTCCACCATCGCGCCATTCACGATGGCGCGGGTGAAGCCTTCCTTCACCATCTGCATCATCTGCTTGCGGTACTCACCCTTCTTGCCGCGGATGTAGGGGGCCAGGACCGTGAACTTGGTGGACTTGGGAAGCTGCATCAATCGATCGACCATCTGCTGGATGGTCTGGGGGCGGATCTCCTTGCCGCAGCTGGTGCAATGCGGCACGCCGACCGATGCGTAGAGAAGGCGGAGATAGTCGTAGATCTCCGTGACAGTGCCGACGGTCGAGCGGGGGTTGCGCGAGGTGGTCCGCTGTTCGATGGAGATGGCGGGGGAGAGCCCCTCGATCGAGTCGACGTCCGGCTTCTCCATCTGCTCCAGAAACTGGCGGGCGTAGGCGGACAGCGATTCGACGTAGCGCCGCTGCCCCTCGGCGAAGATGGTGTCGAAGGCCAGTGAGGACTTGCCCGACCCGCTGACGCCGGTGATGACCACGAACTTGTTGCGGGGGACGACGACGTCGATGTTCTTGAGGTTGTGCTCGCGGGCACCGCGAATGATGATCGATTCCATAGGATTGATTCCGCGGACAGCGGCGGCGCGGGAGGCGCAGCGCTTCGGAAGCTAATCTAACCCCGGGTCCTGCGGGACTGTTCCCGTTCCACCAGCAGTGGAAGCGTTGACTCCACAGGTCGCGTTCGTCAGGGGCGTTCCCTCTTGTCAGCGCTGGTCGGCCGCTTTGCCGGGCGAGCCGGACTCCTCAAGGTGTGGAGACGGATTCCGTGGCGTCCGTCCCAAACGCAAACTCACTCCGGACAGAGCTCCTCATGCGCGGGCATGCGGCGCTGCGGTCGCAGATAGCGCACTTCCGCCAGTTCGGAGCGAGGGAATTGCTTCATCAGTGGTGCGGCGCGGGCGGCCTCTCGCGGAAAGCAGCCGCCGGTCACGATCCAGGCCGGTCCCACCAGGTCCACGCGATCGGGGGCGTAGCGTTTGATGGTCAGATCGGGAACGGGGGGGAGCTGGTGCCAGTAGTAGCCGAAGTTCCGGGAGACCCACGGATTTGCAGCGACCAGCGTGTCGCCCGGCCGGATTCGATCATGAACGTACACGGCCACTTCGCGCCAGTCTGACCGATCGCCACGGTAATACTCGTCGAGCTTGATGGCAGAGCCTCCGATGACGAACGCCAGCACCGCGACGACCAGAGGTACGGACATCCAGCGGCGCGAGCACCAGTCGAGCGCGGCTCCGGCGAGCAGGAACGCCCCGATCCACGAAGGCATCAGATAGCGCACCGTCGGATAGTGAGGATGAAGCTGCAGAAGGAAAATCACCATGGCGGTGCCGGCCAGGAACAGAAACGCGGCAACGCGCAACAGACGGAGGCGCGTGCTCAGGATCGCTCCGATAGCCACACACCCCCAGAAAATCCAGGAGGCCAGGCTGACCGGTTCCCAGGTCCGGTCGCTTCCCACCGCCAGACTCTGCAGGCGCCACGTCCACCACTCCCAGTTCATCGCCTGCCGTGCGACCGGTGAAGGTCTTCCTGCCGCCGCACGAATGACTGCAAACCAGGGCGAGTAGAGGATGGCCCAGCCGGCGATGAGCAGGGGAAGCCGCCGTTTCAAACCATCCAGCCGGCCGCTTCGATCGAGAAGGATGCGGACGATCCCTCCACTTGCCGCGATCATCCCGGCGAAGTAGAGCGTCCCCCCAGCCGCGAAGACGAGAGCGAACCATCCCGCGGCCCATCGGAGCCTGCCAGTTGTGGCG
Organism: Thermoanaerobaculia bacterium; assembly: GCA_039919215.1. Classification (GTDB taxonomy): domain Bacteria; phylum Acidobacteriota; class Thermoanaerobaculia; order Gp7-AA8; family Gp7-AA8; genus JBDSGC01. The sequence continues at coordinate 1,844 of JBDSGC010000261.1, forward strand.
AACCGCTCCAGCGCGGCCAGACTGGCCAGAATCCAGAAGAGCGCTGACGCGTACGGCCGCACCTCCTGCGAGTAGAAGACATGCATCGGAGAGACGGCCAGCAGCAATGCGGCGAAGGCCCCGGCGCGCCAGGAGACCCACGAGGTGCCCAGGAACAGAAGCAGGCCGACCGAGGCGATGCCTGCAGCGACGCTCGGCAGCGACCGCACCCATTCGGGTCCGATCCGGCCGACCACGAACTGCACGAGGTAATCAGCAGGAGGGTGAACCACATCGCGCCGCACCTCCTCCATCATTTCGGAGAACGGCAGCGACGACCACCGCGCCTCGGCGATCTCGTCATTGTCCAGAGAACGGTGTTGGAGATGACCGAAGCGAAGCAGAGTCGCCAGCAGAAGGATGACGATGGTGGCAGCGAGCCGCCCGATCGGGGACCGATTCATGTCTACTCGATTACGGCTGTCGCGGCCGAAGAGTCCACACTCAAGAGCGGCGGGTGGAGGATCGGATCCCTGCAGGCCAGGTCCTACGATGGCTGCGGCGTGGAAGAGTGAACCAGCCATGCGCCGTAGGCCCTCGAGGCCTGGTCCACGTTGACGACGAGAAACTCCGGGAGATCGTACGGATGCCGAGTGAGGAGTTGCCGGCGCAATTCGTCGACGCGCCCTTCCGCGGTTTTGATCAGAAGGAGTTGCTCCCCTTCCTCCTCCACCTTGCCTTCCCACCGATAGATGGAACGGAAGCCAGGGAGGATGTTGACGCAGGCGGCCAGGCGCATTTCCACCAGCTCGCGGGCGAGGGCCGCGGCATCAAACGCAGCATGGACCGTGGTGAGGACGAGGACCGGCTTCACCGGATGGAGTTCCGCTGAACGGCTGCCGTTCCGCAAACGAGTTTTTCGATGAGGTTGCCGCAGAAGAAGAACAGTCGATCCATGGCGGCATTCTAGGCCGGCACGGCCGGCGGCGCTGGTTGCCCAAGGGTCCGCCAAGAACAAGCTCCAGGACGCCTGCCGCGCAGGCTCCCAGGCCCTGACCGGTGTGCGGTCGAAGTCGAATCCGCGCCTCCCGTGAGAGAAGGCCTGCGTCAAAATCTTTGTCTGTCGCTGGGTGCGCTTGGCGTCCGTTGACGCATGCCGATGCTCGCGGTAACTCTTAACCAATTCCATTCGCATGAGTTACGTCGCCACGGCGGTGAGGAACGCGCATTGATCTGCAGCTCACCCATGGACTATGAATTCATCGTCGATTCCGGAGACGCAGAGCGCTCGGCCGTGGTCCCGGCCAGGGCGACGACCGGCTGGGAAACCGTGGTCTTCGAGCTGGAAGATGAAGCGGGGCCGGCGGACGCCGGCCCCTGAAGGCGGACTACGACGGTTTCTCGGTCGTCTCTACGGCAGCCATTGCGGCCTGGAAGCCGATCCTGGAGTGCGTCCCATCGCAGAACGGCTTGGTCACCGAGGCGCCGCACCGGCAGAGCGCCGCTTTCTTGACGGGAACGTCATTTCCGTTGGAGTCTGTGAGGGTGAACTCCCCTTCAACGATTAGGGGGCCATTGTCGCGAATCTTGATCGATACGGTCATCAGGTGGGTTCCTAGGGGCGGGTGCCTAAAAAATGGGATTCTGTGCGCGATGGTTGAGGTGCCACTGGTAGGTGTAACCGGGAAACTCGATGGGGATCACGTAATTGACTTCGACGGTGATCTCGCTGCTGGCGCGGGAGATCTTGATGTCGTCTTCGGTCACGGGCAGTTCCACTTCCCGGGCCTTGGCGAGGATTCCTGCACGAATGCGCTCGTCTTGATGAGAGCCGGCGGATTTTGCCTCGTCAATCACGGTCTGCCGGAGATCGGCAGCTCGGACCTTCACCGGAATCATTTTCCAAGCCACGAAAATAGCCACTCCCAGGAGGATGAGGCCGAAAATGCATCCTAAGTTCCCTTCGCCGCGCTCATGACGCCTGGTTCGCATACGAACCTCCATGTGAGGTGAGTATAGCGAAATGCGTGACCTCGCCCCGGGCGCGGTCACGCGTTTCAGGGAATCATGGCTTGACAGACCCGACGATCGCCGCGCAGCCGGCGCCTCAGCGGATGGGCTGGAAGAAGCGGCTTCCCGACCCGGCGCGCGCTGCGTGGATGAAACGGGTGGCCGCGTTGGCGCGCGTCCCGGCGGTGTTGTTCGCCGACGACCAGAGAATCAATCGCGCGTGGCCGACCAGGAATCGGGCGGGAAGCACACCCCAGCTCCGGCTGTCGAACGAATTCTGCCGGTTGTCCCCCAGGACGAAGTAGGAATCGGGTGGGATGATCTGCGGAACGATTGTGCCGCTGGTGAATCGCAAGCCGATGTAGGGCTCCGGGAGTGGGTGACCGCTGATTACGAGATGACCCTCCCGCAGCTCGACCAGATCGCCGGGCAGGGCAACCACGCGCTTGACCAGCAGCTCTTCCGGTCCGGGAGAGGGCGAACGGAACACCACCACATCGCCGCGTTCGGCCCGCGGAAGACTTCCGAGACCGTGGTAGAGCGTCGCCAGAATTCGATCGCCGTTTTGGAGCGTCGGCGACATCGACGAGGAGGGGATGGCGTAGATGCGGAAGAGCGAGGCCCGCACCAGCACAGCGAGCAGCAAGGCGACGCCGATCGGCTGGAGGATCGTGCGGAGGGTGGAGGGCGTGCTCACTGCGACCTTCCAACCGCGGCCGGCCGGAGAGCATTTCGAAATGGTTCGGGAGACGCGCCGCCAGGCCGGCACGGCGCGAGGCGCAGCGATTGATGGTGAGAATCGCGAGCCTCCCCCATCGAGTGTCCTTCTCCCCGTGTGCGGGGAGAAGGACTCTTGTCGGGGAGGGAGTGCGAAGCCGCTATTTAACGGTTTCCTAGAAGGGCGCGACAGAGGGACCCGCTCGGTCCCATTTGTCCCATCAATCCTATTGGTCCTGTTTCGCTCGGTCCTGTTCTGCCGCGCAGGCTCCTAGCGCGTGATGGTGGCTTGCAGCGTTCGGGCGCCAGGCACCGATTTGGAGGAGGCGCTTCCCAGCACGTTGTAGACCGGCAATTTCTGCTGCAGGCCTTTCAGTGCGAACTCGCCCAGCGACTCGGTCTCGAAGCTGCCCATGACCCGTTCGAGGGTGTGCGAGGAGATGACCACCTGACCCGGCTTTGCCACGCCGCTCTCCAGACGCGAGGCGATGTTGACGGACGCGCCGAGCACGGTGTAGTCGACACGCTTCTCGGTGCCGACGTTGCCCACCACGGCCGGTCCGCTGTTGATGCCCACGCGTACCTTGACGATGTCCAGTCCGGCCTTGGCCCGTTCGTCGTTCCAGTCGCCCACCAGCCGCTGCAGCATGAGGCCGGCCAGGACGGCTCGATCGGCATGATCGTCCTGCGCCATCGGTGCGCCGAAGAACGCCATCACCGCGTCGCCGATGAATTTGTCGAGCGTTCCGCCGTAGGCGAAGATCGCTTCCACCGCGCAGGAGAAGAAGTGCGAGAGAAACTCCGCCACTTCTTCCGGTGCCTTGGTCTCGGAGACGGTAGTGAATCCGGAGATGTCGGCGAACAGGATGGTCACTTCCATCGCCCGGATCTCGTTCTCATCCGCCGAGACTGAGCCGCGCACGATCTCGTCCACCACGGCGGGAGAGTGATAGCGCTCCATGCGCGCCCGGATCTTCCGCTCCTCTTCGATCTTCTCCGCCATCTGCGCCCGCTCGATGGCCACCGCGGCGAAATTGGCCAGGGCGGTCAGCAGATCGAGATCTTCCTCGGTGAAACGGCCGATGTGGATCGGCGAGTCGACCTGCACCGCTCCAATCACGCGCTGCCGGTTCCAGAGCGGCACGCACATGGCCGAGCGGATGCCGTGGATGGCGATGGACTTGCCCCCCAGAAGCCGGGCGTCTTCGAGCGCGTTCGACGTCATCAGAGAGACCTGCTGCTCCGAGACCATTTTCAGGATGGTCCGGGAGATCGGAATGTCCTGGGCGTCCGCGCCGTCGATGAACTTCGTCAGCTTGGGCACCGGATTGCCCTCGGCGTCGAAAAGGATGATCAGGCCGCGCTCCACCGGCAGGTAGCGGAAGATGATGTCCATCACCGTGTTCAGGACGTCGTTCAACTCCTCCGACTGGAGCAGGATCTTGGCAACCTGAACGAGAACCTGGAAGATTTTCTCGCGGGAGACCCCCGGCGCCGGAGTCAGTCCGGGCTCGGAAGGTGGTCGCGCGGCGGCCGATTTCGCCGCCTCCGCAACGTCCAGGCCAAACTCGGAGTTGAAGTCGGAGATGCGGCGGATGACCGTCCCGGAAGGGTTGTCGAAGATCGACTCGCCGGTGAAGTTTACCGACGGAAGGGACTTCAACTCGATCTGTACCGATCCGATCGAAAGCTTGTCCCCGGTGGTGATCTGCGCTTCGGTGACCAGTGTTCCGTTGACCTTCACCCCGTTGGTCGACTTGAGGTCGACCAGCCACCAACGCTCGTCTCTCGATTCCAGCTTGGCGTGTTTTCGCGAAACGGACGGATGGTTGAGGATCAGGTCGTTGCCCTCGGTCCTCCCGATGCTCATGTCGGCCCGCACGTCGACCACTTTGGCCACACCGAGATCGACGTAATGGATCTGCATCTGCTCCATGGGAGCGCCGATTATAGCGACTTGAGCGGATCCCGTTTCCGAGTCGTGGAAAGGGAAGCCTCGGGTCCGGGCGCAAGGCTTCCCGACCCGCAGCGAAATCGCAGGATGGGTTCGAACAGGGAGCGACTTCAGGCGGACCAATTCCTGACCCTCCTTCAGTTGCGGGTTCGAGAACCCTGTATAATTCGCGCCGTCCACCCCCATGAACGAACAAGCTGCGGCTGAACAGACCGCTACCTCCAATCCACCCCTCGCGGTGCAGGCGGTCCTGCGCACGGATGTTGGCCTGGTCCGCTCCGAGAATCAGGATTTCGGCGCATTCACCTCTCCGCAGGAAGAGCGCGAGAGCCATCCAGGCGGCCGCCTGCTGATCGTTGCCGACGGGATGGGAGGACACCGGGGAGGCGCCACTGCGTCCCGGCTGGCCACCGAGACGGTCAAGGCGCAGTACCTGGAGAGCGAAACGGTCGATGTAGGCGAAGCGCTCCGCGCCGCATTGACGCGAGCGAACGCCAGGATCTTTTCCGAGGCGCAGGGAAACCCCGATCTTCGCGGCATGGGCACCACCGCCTCGGCTCTGGTGCTGAAGAACAGCCAGGCCTGGTTCGCACACATTGGAGACTCGCGGATCTACCGCGTTCGGGGCGGGGTCATCGAGCAACTGACTGAGGATCACTCTCTGGTGGCCTCCATGGTTCGCGAGGGGCTGCTCACTCCGAAGGAAGCGGAGACGCATCCGCGACGGAACGTTCTGCAGCGATCGATGGGTGTCGGCGAAGAGGTGGAGATCGATGTCCGCGGTCCCTTCGATGTGATGGAGGGAGATCTGTTCATCCTCTGCAGCGATGGTCTGCATGGTCTGGTCAAACTGGAGGAGTTGGGCGAGATCGCCGCGCTTCCCATCCAGAAGGCAGCTGACGAATACGTGCGCCGGACCCTGGAGAGGGGAGCGCCCGACAACGTGACGGTGATCGTGGCCAAGGTGATCCGAGCCGACGAGATGGGCGATGAGACCTTGACGGATTCCGGCAGGGAAACGATCGGCGAGGTTGGCAGGCTCGAGGAGACCGATCGCCATACCGCTGCCATCACTCCGCTCTTCAGCAGCCCGGCCGTTGCCGTGAAACCGCCGCTACCTCCTCCGGAAGCGCCAGTGACCATGAATCCTCCGGTCGCGGTCGATACCCCTTCTCCCGGGGGACCTTCCTCCATCGATCAAAAAGCTTCCGCTCCGGCGGGGGATAGCCGCCCGATTTCTCCGCCTCTCCCCGAAGCCAAGGCGGCTTCGTCGAACGAAGCGCGGAAACCCTCCAGGCCTGCTCCAGCACAGGAGAAGCAGCCAGCGATGTCGATCAAACCGCAGCAGTCTACGGGCGGTGGCTGGAAGTGGATCCTCATCGCCCTGGTCGTCGCAGCAGGAGCCGCGGGCGCCTGGATGTTCTGGAGTCAGCAGCAGGCCGCTAACCCGAGGCCATCCTCCGCACCTCGCGCGCGTTAGTCCATGGCCGCGAGTCGCCGATGGATCCTTCTTCTGATTCTTCTCGCGGCCCCGGCATGCAGGCGTGATCCCTCTCATCTCGACGACGTGCAGAAGATGGCCTACATCGCCAAACCGGCGGTGGCTCGGGTCAACGCCTATGCCACCGCCCGGTTCGTCTGTTCCGGCGATGTGGTGGGGGGAGTGGGCGATGAACTTCGACGCAACGGGATGGGCATCCCGTCGCTGGCGCGCGGAGGAACGTTCACGTTCGACACCGGCGCGGGAGGCTCCGGCAGCGGATTCGTCGTTCATCCCGACGGAATCATCCTCACCAGCGGCCATGTGGTGGCCAGAACGCGCGATGGCCAGGCGTTGCGCCGTGACCTGCTGCGCAACGGGGCGATTGCCGCGCTGGTGAGCAGCATCCCGGTCGATCGCCTGCGGAGCCTCTATCACAGTGAGGTTCTGGAACGGTACATCGAGCGAGTGGTCGCGGCCGGCGACCTGCAGGACATCCACATCGTTAACGAAGTGGAGCTGTCCAACGGCGACAAGCTGCCGTTCCGGATCGAACGGTTTTCGCCGGACCTCGCTTCGGGTGGAAGCGATCTGGCGATCCTTCGGGTTTCGCGGAAGAACCTGCCCTCCCTGAAGCTGGGCGACTCTGATGCCGTGCGGGTTGGCGAGTCCATCTGGGCGGTTGGCTATCCGGCCGTGGCCAGCAGCACCGACGAAGTCATCGGAGGCTGGTTGTCGCGCGACAGCGACCTGGAGGCCACGGTGAATCCGGGAACGATCACGGCCATCAAGCGGAATGCCGCGAATACGCCGGTCTTTCAATCGAACGTAGCCATCTACCGGGGAAACTCGGGCGGTCCGGCCGTGAACCGGGAAGGAGAGGTCATCGCCATCTCCACCTGGGGACGGGCCGATGCGGAACAGATCAAGTTTCTCGTACCCATCAACGTGGCGCGCGCGTTCCTGTCCGCCGCGAGGATCGAACTGAATGGGCAGGGAGAGTTCGACCGGTTGTATCGCACCGCGCTCGATGCGGCGTCGGAAGGCAACTGGACGCTGGCGTCGGCCCAGCTCGAGCGCGCCAGCGCGCTCTTTCCGCATTCTCCTGACGTCATCCGCTTCGAGCATGACGCCGAGCGCGTCGCTCGGGCCATGCCCTTCTGGCGTAAGCATCCCGTTGCACTCTCGGCGATCGGAATCGCTGCCATGGCCGTCCTGCTCTTGATCGTGGTGCCGGCGATCCGCCGGCCGCGGCTTCCTTCCGACCTCCTGCGGGCCACCACGGAAACGGTGGTTTCCCCATCGAGTCTCCCGCCCGGCCAGAGCCGGCTGCTGGGACGCTTCACCATCCTCAACGGGACGCGGGCTGGCGAAAAGCTGGGCCTCGGTGGATCGGGTATCCGTATCGGGCGCGAATCAGGGATTTGTGAGATCGTATTGGAGAATCCAAAGGTCTCCCGGCTGCATGCAGAAGTGGTCTCGATCGACGGCAAAGTGCTGTTGATCGATCGGAATTCGTCGAATGGCACCTTCGTCAACGATCAGAAAATCGACAAACGCTTTCTGAGCGACGGGGACATCATTTATTTCGGCGGCCGCAATGCGGTGGCGGTCGCCTTCCATGCGTGAGGACCCTCGTGGCCGACAAGCGGTGTGAGAACGGGCACTTCATCGACGAATCGTGGGATCTCTGTCCCTACTGTCCGCCCGAATCCTCCGATGCGGAGATTCCGGTGATTCGCCCGGCGCGATTCACCAATTCCGACAACCGCTCGGACGCCCGGCCGGAACGCCCCGAGCCGAGAGCTGAAAAGCGTCCGGAACCTCGAGTGGAACCTCGCCCGGTGGCGCAGCCGGAGCCGCGCCGGCCGACCGCGGTCCCTCCACCCGCGGAGGCGCCGCGACGCGAACCGCCGTCCACGCAGCTCTCTCAGCCTTCTCAAACTCCTCCCATGGAGCGCACCGTGGCAGTGCAGAAGATCGACTTGAACTCCCCAGCCAAGCGGTATGTGGTGGGCTGGCTGGTCGCGCTGAGCGGGCCTGCCCGTGGCGAGTCCTACGCCATCCGCATTGGCCGCAACATTCTCGGCCGCGACAAGCGCTCGGACATCTCCATCAATGACGATCAGGCCTCATCCCATCACGCCGATCTGGTCTTCCGTCCCGAAGAGCGGCGTTTCATCCTCATGGACCACAACTCCACCAATGGGACGTATGTAAACGAGATGGAGATCGAGCCGCGCCGCGATCTGATCGCCCGCGACGTCGTTCGTGTAGGCGGGCACCAGTTTCTGTTCATCCCCCTCTGCGATGAGGGATTTTTCTGGGATGAAGAGGGTGCTCTGAAATGATCGGAACCGTCGTCGGCAACTACAAGATCGATCGGGAGATCGGCGAAGGCGGGATGAGCAAGGTCTTCGTCGGAAAGACCCTGGCCCGGACCGAGACGCTGCCGGAGGGATACCCGATCGTTCTGAAGGTCATGACGGAGGAACTGGCGGGAGAGGTGACGGCGCGGAAGCGCTTCGTGAAAGAAGCGCAGATTCTGTCGAAGCTGCGCCACCGCTACATCACCCGGTTCTACGAGTTCATCAACGACCCGCTGAGCGCGGTCCTGATCATGGAGTATGTGGAGGGCACGCCGGTGGACGTTCTGCTGGCCGAGCAGGGAGCCCTTCCACTTGCCGATGCCATCGGAGTCGCGCAGTGCATGTTGGAAGCTCTGGTCTATGCGCACGGCAAAGGCATCGTGCATCGCGATATCAAGCCGGCCAATCTGATCCGGGAAAAAGGCGGGAGCGTCAAGGTCACCGATTTCGGGATCGCCAAAATCAAGGAGGGAGGGGCGGGCACCGGCCAGACCATCCTGACCAAATCAGGATTCCTCCTCGGCACTCCCCATTACATGTCCCCCGAGCAGATCCGCGAGCCGAAGGATGCCGGCGCGAAGAGCGATGTCTATTCCGCGGGAGTGGTCCTGTACGAAATGCTCACCGGGGCACTGCCCTTCAACAGCCGCTCGCTGCCGAAGCTGATCGACGCCATCTATCGCGGCGAGAAACAGGCACCGAGGGTTGTCCGTCCGGAGATCGACGCAGAGCTCGAAGCCATCGTGCTCAAAGCCATGCATCCGCGCATGGATCAGCGTTATGAGAGCGCCCGGGAGTTTTTCGAAGCCCTCGAGGAGTACAACTCGCGACCGGGCGCACGAACCATGGGAACAGCGGTGGTTGCGGCAGCAGCCGCGCCCGTCGCCGCTGCCGCGCCGGCCAACTGGGCGCTGGTGAACGTCAAGGCGGAGACCAACGAGAAGCATGCGCTGGAAGGCGGGAACATCATGGTCGGTCGGGATCGGACCTGCTCCATCGTTCTCTCCCACCCTGCCGTCTCCCGTCGTCACGCCAAGATCACTCTGAGCGGAGCGACCTGCCTTGTGGAGGACCTGAAGTCGGCCAACGGAACGTACGTCAATAACACGCGGGTAGAACGCGCAACGATCAAGCCGGGAGACGTCGTTCGCTTTGGAGCCGACCCGGCATGCACCTACGTATTGCGGGACCATTGATGCGGGCGGCCAGGATGCAATGGATTCCCTCCCCTTCTCTGATGTCTCGATTTGAGAGGAACCGATGACCCAGATCAACTGCATGAAGTGCAAGGCGCCGATCGACTCCGAGCTCGACCAGTGCCCCCACTGCAGCGAGAAAATCACGCTGTTCCAGCGCACCTACGCCGCGCGCCTGATCGATGGCAAGTACCAGATCCTCGATCGCCTGGGCATCGGGGGCATGGGAGAAATCTTCAAGGTCCGGCACATCCATCTGAACGAGTTGCGCGTGATCAAGATCATGCGTCCCAACGTGGCAGCCGACGATCAGGGGATGCAGCGCTTCCTCCAGGAAGCCCGCACCTCCACCATGATCAAGCAGAAGAATCTGGCGATGCTCTATGACTTCGCCCAGCTCGACGACGGTTCCTACTACATGGTCTGGGAGTTCATCGACGGGACCAACATTCAGAAATGGATCGCCCAGACCGGTGCCATGCCCGCGCGATTGACCACGGAGATCGCCATTCAGGCGCTCACCGGCCTCGATCATCTTCACTCCATGGGGCTGATCCATCGCGATATCTCGCCTGAGAACATCATGCTGTCGCAGGACCATCACGGAAAGCTGCTGGTCAAGGTCATCGACTTCGGGATCGCCAAGTCGCTGAACGAGGGGGAGTCGGGACAGGGGCTGACTCAGACCGGCATGTTCCTGGGGAAACTCAAGTACGCCTCGCCGGAACAGGCCGGATTCCTCAAGGACAACGAGCATCTCGATCCGCGCAGCGATCTCTACTCATTCGGAATCCTGATGTACGAAATGCTCGCCGGACGGGCCCCGTTCCAGGCCACCAATCCACACGGCTACATCCTCAAACACGTCACCGAAAAGCCGGCTGCCATTCACGATCTGAATCCGGAAGTACGAGTTCCGGCCCAGCTCGAATCGATCATCATGAGATCGCTGGAGAAGAA
>JBDSGC010000262.1:0-4974 GCA_039919215.1 Thermoanaerobaculia bacterium
CCACCGGAGAGCCGGGAGCGGGTCAGTGAAGCGCGCCTTCTCGCTGCACAACATCGTCCGGCCCTTTCTCACGGACCGTTGTCAATAGAATCCTAAGTTCCGCCATTGGGCTGGCAGCCGACCGCACCGGCCGGCAAGGATGCCGAACCTCGTGCTACATGCCCGGGCGCGTCGGTGACTTCGAACCGTCGAACAGGATCTCATAGCGAAGGTCGGTCCCGCCGACCGAGATCGTGTCGCCGTCTTTCAGCAGCGAGAGAAACGCCCGGGTTCCGTTGAGGAACGTTCCGTTGCGGCTTTTCAGATCCTCGATGGTGTAACCCTCGGGGCCGCGGTAGATGCGGGCATGACGACCGGAGACGCCCAGATCGGTGAGATGGATTCCGGCATCGCGCTGGCGCCCGATCACGTATTCCGGCTCGGTGAGCGGGATGGCCGTTCCCGGAGCGTCTCCCTTCACCACATGCAGTTGGGCCAGCGTGGTGGAGACGACATCTTTGTAGGAAAGCTTCGCGCCGGGCGAGATGAGCAGATCCTTGTCGTCGCTCTTCTCGATGATCGTGGAATCGCCGGAGAACAGCGAGGTGAGATCCTGGCGTACGGTTTCGTCGGGCATGGCCGGTGTGGGAACCGTGCTCGGATGTTCCTCGTCATCGGGCGCGGGCGTCACCGGCTCAATCAGCTTGTTCGCAAAGAGTCCGTAGACCACTCGATAGACCTGGAACGAGTCCTCGTGCGCGTCGTGGCAGAGCTCCTCCAGCGTACGATCGCCGTTGATGAGGAAAAGAATTTTCCATTCGACCACGGAGAGCGTGATCTTGTCGGTGTCCGGGTTCGCCACCACCCGGAAGACCACCGCGCTGTCGGGAAGCAGTTGCAGGCACTCCTCCCATTCCTCGATCCTTCTCGCTCCTTCCATGATGAGGTTCGGCAGATCGATGGAGATGGTGACCGCGTTGGCCGGGAGGTCGAAGCCGTCGTAGAAGGTGAAGCCGCCGCCACTCCAGACGAAGCCGTCGTAGATCACTTCGGAGACCTGCACCTTAAGGGCGTCATGCAGTTGCCCCTCGCTGAGGATGCCTTCTTCGACGACCACCTTTCCGAAGGGGCCGGCCCCTCGAAGCATGGCGTCGGTGATGGCCTCCGATTGCTCGCGGGTGATCTGCTTCCTGCGCAGCAGAATCGTTCCCAGCCGGTGGGATTCCTGATTGGATGCGGCGTAAACGACCGCGCCGTTCCGGATGAAGACATAGGCTTCTTTTCCATCGCTGGCCAGAGTCAGCATTCCTGTCTTGTGGCTGGCGCCCAGGAATGTGAGGAGGTCGGGAAACTTGAAGGCGTCAAGTTGTCCCTGAAGCGAAGGGGTGGTCATGGGATGGCGAATTGTAGCCGGGGACGGCCTCGTTCGCAGCAGCTCCTGCGTGGACAGCGCCAGCCCACTCGCTACAATGGCGCGCCATGCGGAAATCATCGCGGCACGCTGTGGCTGCCGGATTCCTCGGCTGGACTCTGGACGCCTTCGATTTTTTTGTCGTGGTCTTCCTGCTGGATGTCCTGGCCGCCCAGTTCCACGTCCCCAAGAAACAGATCATCGCCACGCTCACCATCACGCTGGCGTTCCGGCCGATCGGCGCCATCATCTTCGGGATGCTCGCGGACCGCTACGGCCGCCGCATCCCCCTGATGGCCAACGTCATCTACTTCTCGCTCATCGAGCTTCTGTCGGGGTTCGCCATGACCTTTCCTCAGTTTTTTATCCTCCGCGCGCTTTTCGGGATCGGCATGGGAGGGGAGTGGGGAGTGGGCGCCTCGCTGGCGATGGAAGAGGCGCCGAAGAAGTGGCGCGGCGTCCTGTCCGGCATCCTCCAGAGCGGATACTCCATGGGCTACCTTCTGGCTGCGGTGGCTACGCGGACCGTTCTGCCGCACCTCGGCTGGAGATGGATGTTCTGGCTGGGGGCGCTACCGGCACTGCTCGCGCTGTACATCCGGGCCAAGGTTCCGGAATCCCAGGCGTGGAAGGAACATCGCGCCGGCAGCTTGCGCGAGATGTTCCGTTCGGTGAAGGGACACGGAAGAGGCTTTGCCTACCTCGTGCTGCTGATGACCTTCATGATGTTCCTCTCGCACGGTACGCAGGATCTGTATCCCGATTTCCTGAAGCATGCCCACTCGGTCGCGCCGACGACCGTTCCCTGGATCGCCATTTTCTACAACGTCGGCGCCGTGATCGGCGCAATCATCTTCGGGCAGATGTCGCAGAAGATCGGCCGGCGTTACGCCATGATCGCGGCGCTGATGCTGTCGTTGCTGGTCATTCCCATGTGGGCCTTCGGCAGCTCGCTCCTGATCCTGGCCATCGGCGCGTTTCTGATGCAGGCGGGGGTGCAGGGCGCATGGGGCATCATCCCCGTCCATCTCAACGAAATGGTTCCCGACGCGGTGCGGGGGCTCATGCCCGGGCTGGCCTATCAGATGGGCGTGCTGGTGGCCTCGCCGACCAGCAACATCGAGGATTTCCTGCGCGACCGCTTCGGCTACGCCTGGGCCCTTGCCGGTTTCGAGATCTTCGTGATGGTGTCGCTGACGATCATCCTGCTCGCCGGCCGCGAGAACCATGGGCGCAGTTTCCACTCCGGAGATCTGGTTCTGGAGAAGGACTGAAGCGCGAGAGCTGCTTCGGCACTTTCGCCTCACCGTGGCGGGAGCGAAGGACTCTCGATGACAGAACGGTCGGTCGCGTCACAGAGTGTGCAGGACGGCTACCAGCGACGAGACCGAGATCACGATCCAGAGCAGGACGCCGAGGATCATCGGGCGCACGCCCACGGCAGCGATGCTCTTGCGTGACAGCCCTGCGCCGATCAGGAACAGGGTCACCGTCAGTCCCACCCGTGCCATCGCGGTGAGGAAGGACCACACTTCCGCAGGTGCCGGGACGTAGGTCCTGATGATCGAAGCCACGACGAACCAGAGGATGAACCACGGGATGGTCACGCGCGTTGATTTCTTTTTGAAGGCCAGCGCGGTGAGCAGCGCAACGGGGACGATCCAGAGAGCCCGCGTCAGCTTGACGATCGTGGCGATCTGCAGCGCCTCCGCGCCGTACTTCGACGCGGCACCAACCACCGAGCTGGTGTCGTGAATGGCGATGGCCGCCCACACGCCGAATTGAGTCTGGCTCAGTCCGAGGTGATGGCCGATCGCAGGAAAAATGAAGAGCGCGATGGCGTTGAGGATGAACACCGTTCCCAGTCCCACCGACATCTCCTCATCCGTGGCCCCCACCACAGGACCGACTGCCGCGATCGCACTGCCACCACAGATCGCCGTTCCGCAGGAGATGAGGTGTGCAGTGCTCGCGGGGATGCGCATCGCTCGTCCCGCCAGGAAACCCAGAATCAGCGTGCCGGCGATCGTGACGATGGTGAACAGAAGGCCGGTGCGGCCTGCCTGGACCACTTTCTGGAGGTTCATTCCGAAGCCGAGTGCTACGACGGAGATCTGCAGCAGCAGCCGGGTGGCTTTCGAATTGCGGGTGGGGAAGGGGTGACCGATGGTCAGGGCCAGAGCCAGTCCCAGAGCGAGCGCGATCGGCGGTGAAGCCCACGGAGTGAGGCAGAAGATCACCGCGGCGCAGAAGGTGATGATGCGCAGCGAGGTCAAGGAGTGGAAACGATACCAGAACCATCCAGCGCAGGAATCGAGGTCCCTTGCCCGCCACTTGAGGCGTGAGGAAAGCGAACCCGAATCCGCGACGACGGGTATGTGTAAGGAAGCCTTCCGGCGATTTCTCCGACGCTGGCCAGAGTCATCTGACATGCTTTCGGAAGTGGGCCATGGTCCGCTTCCAGGCGTCCTCCGCAGCGATGCCGTTGTAGACCTCTCTTCGCGTGTCATTGAAAAACGCGTGACCGACGCCGGCGTAGACGACCGCTTCGACGTCTTTCCCCACATCTCGAAATTGACGGGCCATGGTCATTCCCAGCTCCGAAGAAACGCCTTTGTCCTCCTCTCCGTAGAAGAGCAGCAGCGGCGCAGTGAGAGCGCCCCAATCGACCGGGGCTTTCTTGAATCCGCCGTAGAAGCTCACCGCGGCGCCCACGCCGCTTTCCTTCGTTGCGGCGTACTGCGCCAGCGCGCCGCCCATGCAGAATCCGACCACTCCCCAGGAATGGGACGAGCACTCCGGACGGGCGAGTAGAAAGGCCCCTGCTCCGGCGATCTCGCGTTCCGCTCGCTCGGCATCCAGCTCCATGAGCATCTTCATGGCGTCATCGGGAGATCGCGTTGTCTTGCCGTGATAAAGGTCAGGAGCGAGTGCCAGGAATCCTTCACTGGCGAATCGTTCGACCACATCCTCGATGTGCGGCACCAGCCCCCACCACTCCTGAATGACCACCACCGCCGGTCCTCGGCCTGCGGCAGGGAGCGCAAGGTAGCCTGTGCAGGGATGATCGTGGGACGGAAACTCGACGCGCTGACCCATGGGTGGTCTTCTCCGGATGAGCTTTCTCGGGTTGGCAGACTGGGATCTTAGCCGGTCAGAACGTCCGGCATCGTCCATTCGTGTGTGAGAATGCCTGCATGGCCAAGGGCTCGACACTGACCAAAGAACAGATCGCCGGTCTGGCGAAAACGCCGCGCTGTCCGCGTTGTGATCTCGACAAGACCATCGGAAATGCCTTGTGTCGGAGTTGCCGCGCAAAGCTTCCCGAGCAGATGCGTCGCGCGCTGGAGAAGATTCCCAGCAAGGACCCATGGTCCGTCGGTCGGGCCATCAGTGCCGCTGCGAATTATTTCGACGTTCACTTCCAGTCGATCCGCAACTTTGGTGGCGGAAAGAAACGCTGATCGCCCGGCACGGCCGGGGGCGCTGGTTGCCCAAGGCTCCGCCATGATCACGTTTCAAGACTTCCTGTCGCGCAAGCTCTTGGCCGGCACGGCGCGAGGCGCAGCGATTGATGGTGAGAA
>JBDSGC010000263.1:0-4752 GCA_039919215.1 Thermoanaerobaculia bacterium
GAGGAGGAGAAGGTCGACGAACCGCAGCAATTCCGTGCATTCGATCGCTATCCCTGGCTCACCTACGAGCATCGCCTGCGACCTGAGGAAAAGAGATGACGGAGATTCCGGACACCCTCCCGGCTTCAGTTCCGCCGCCGATCCCGCCTGCCGCGGAACCGAAACCGAGTTCGCTGCAGAGGATCTTCGGCGTGTTGTTCTCGCCGGTGCCGACCTTTGAGTCGATCGCCAGACGACCGGACTGGGTCGTGCCCCTGCTCATCCTGATGGTGTTCTCGCTGGCGGGCGGCGTGGTCATCGCCCAACATGTCGATTTCACAGCTCTCGCGCGCGAAGCGATTGAGACGAACCCTCAGACCGCGAAGGTCCCTGCTGAGCGACTGGACACCATGGTGCGCTTCAGCGCTGCCATGATGAAAGTGCTTACCTTCGCCAGCCCCTTGGTCTCGATCGTGGTTCTGATGATCGTGGCAGCCATCCTGATGTTGGCTTTCCGGATGTTCGGCGGCCAGGGCACGTTTCGCCAGGCCTTCTCCGTGACCATCTACGCCTGGTACCCGCTGCTGATCAAAAGCATTCTTGCGGTCATCGTCATTCTCAACAAGAAGGCCATCTCCGTCTTTGATCTTCAGAATCCGATCCTCTCCAATCCCGGCTTTCTGTTCGATCCGAAGACCCAGCCTGTACAGTTCGCTCTGGGCTCGTCCCTCGACCTGTTCACCATCTGGTCGCTGGTGCTGATGATCATCGGATTCGCGGCGATTTCGCGACTTCCACGGGCGCGGGCGGCGACCATCGTGGTCGTTCTGTGGCTGGTGGTGAAGCTCGTTTCGCTGATCGGGCCGGCGCTGCAGGCAGTGAGGATGCGTTCGTGAAGCGAGCCCTCATCGCGGCCGCCGCGGTGATCGTCATTGGCGCCATCGTCTTCTTCAGCATTCGCGGGGGAAGAAAGAAGGGTGAGAAGGTCTACGCGGAGGCGGTGAAGATGCGCGACCTCCAGGCCGTGGTGGTCGCGCCGGGGGAGATCGATCCGAAGGTCAAGGTGAGCATCGGCGCGCACATCGTCGGGAAGATCGACCACTTGTACTTCAAAGAAGGCGATCCGGTTCGCAAGGGGCAGAAGCTCGTGGATCTGGAACGGACGGCATACCAGGCGCAATACGACCGGGCGCGCGCCGAGCTGTCCAACCGGCGCGTCGAGGTCGTCCGCGCGCGGGCCGCTCTAGCCACTTCGGAGGCGGCCTACGGTCGCGCCGTGAGCCTGCAACGGCAGGGGATCTCGGCGCAGGAATTGTTCGACCGTTCGCGCCTGGATCATGACAATGCGCGCGCCGGACTCGGTTCCGCACAAGCCGGCGTGCAGCAGGCCGAAGCGCTCCTGGCCCAGACGGTCACCGATCTGGCGCACACGACCATCCTCTCGCCCATCGACGGCAAGGCGGTCCAGCTCAACGCACACGAAGGGGAAGTGGTGGTCACCGGAACCATGAACAATCCGGCGTCCGTGATTGCCGTGATCGCCGATCTCTCCGAGATTCTGGCGGTGGCCGAGGTCGGGGAGACCGAAGTGACCGGCATTCGGGTAGGTGAGAAAACGAAGATCAAGGTCGACGCCATCCCGGAGAAAGAATACGAAGGGCATGTCGCGGAGATCGGAAGCTCCGCGGCCGTCCGCCAGACCGGCGGATCGGGCATGCGCTACTTCAAAGTGAAAGTGGGAATCGACAACCCTGACGACCGGCTGCGACCGGGGATGACCTCCCAGGTCTCCATCATCACCAGCACCTCTGGAAGCGCGTTGTCGCTGCCGATCCAGAGCGTCGTCGAGCGCGTGCCGCCCGGGCTGGCAAAAGCGAAAGCGGACGAAGAAGAGGACGAGAACGCGCCAAAGCGCAAGTACGCGCTGGTGGTCAAGGACGGCAAGGCAAAACTGATCGAGGTGAAAACCGGGGTCAGCGACACCACGCACGTCTCCATCCTGTCGGGTCTGAAGGCGGGCGATGTCGTGGTCACCGGCCCGTTCCGCGTCCTCAAGAAGCTGAAAGATGGCGATCCGGTCGAGGTCACCAAGGACGAGCCGAAGAAACCGGCCAGTGAGGGCGCAAAATGAGTGGCACCAGCGGACCGCATCTCATCGAAATGCGCAACCTCACGCGCACGTATCAACTGGGAACCGAGGAGATCCACGCCCTGCGCGGGGTCGACCTGGTGATCGAACAGGCTGAGTATGTAGCGATCATGGGTCCTTCCGGATCGGGCAAGTCGACCCTGATGAACATGATCGGTTGCCTGGATCGACCTACCGAAGGGCAGTACATCCTCGATGGGATTCCGGTCGAGACGATGGACGACGACGAGCTGGCCTCCATTCGGAACAAGAAGATCGGTTTTGTGTTCCAGACGTTCAATCTTCTGTCGCGCACCACCGCTCTGGCCAATGTCGAGTTGCCGCTGGTGTACGCCAAAATGCCGCGCGCGGAGCGCCGCCTGCAGGCCGAAGAGGCTCTGGTCTCGGTCGGCCTCAAGGATCGGATGGGCCACCAGCCGAACGAGCTCTCCGGAGGACAGCGCCAGCGCGTGGCCATCGCCCGGGCCCTGGTGAACAAGCCCTCGTTGCTGCTGGCCGACGAGCCGACCGGCAACCTCGATTCGCAGACGGGACGGGAAATCCTCGACCTCTTCCGCGACCTGCACTCCCGCGGCAACTCCATCATCCTGGTGACCCACGAGGACGATGTGGCGCGGGAAGCCAAACGCATCATCCATATCCGCGACGGGCGCATTCAGGCGTAGTCTCAGCCTTTGGAAAGCGCCGGAAACGGCGATCGGACGGCAGCCAATGTTTCTGGAAAACCTCACCATCGCCCTGCGCGCCATCGGAGCGAACAAGATGCGCTCCCTCCTCACCGTTCTCGGGGTGATGATCGGCGTGGCTGCAGTCATCGCCGTCGTCTCTCTCGTGCAGGGGATGCAGTACAAATTGTCGAACGACCTCCAGGACATCGGCTCGAACTATCTGGAGGTCTACCCCGACGCAGGCGAGAACCGGAATCCCTTTCTGCAGAAGTTCCCCGAGCTGACCATCGAGGATGCCAGCGCGGTGCAGAAGTCGGTGCCCTCCATCCGCCAGTTCACGCCGATCTTTCTGGGGAATGCGCAGACCAAGTTCGGCGACACCCGTCACGCCGTCCCTCTCCGTGCCGTCAGCGGCGCGTACCAGGAGGTTTTCAACATCTGGGTGGAGAAGGGACGTTTCTTCACCCCGCTGGATGAGGAGCAGAAAAAGCGGATCTGCACGCTCGGCCTGACCGCGGTGGAGAAGTTGAACCTCGGCAACGACCCCATCGGCAAGACCATCCAGATCGACGGCAATGGATTCACGGTGGTCGGGATCATGGAGAAGAAGGGCGGAATGTTCGGGCAGGATCGAGACGACATGGTCCTCATCCCATTTTCCACCGCGTCGACGGTCTACGGCATCGACAACATGAAGCGGCTGGTGCTGGCGTTCCAGATGAAAACCGGAACCGATCTGGACATGGTGAAGGAGCAGATCACCGAGACCCTCCGCGGCCGGCACCATCTGGCCAAAGGTGCACGCGATGACTTCAAAATCATGGCCCAGGAAGAGATTCTGAAGATGATCTCCAAGGCGCTGATGACCACCTCACTGGTCATGGGTGCCGTGGTGGGCATCGCTCTGCTGGTCGGCGGCATCGGGATCATGAACATCATGCTGGTGTCGGTCACCGAGCGCACCCGGGAGATCGGGATCCGCAAGTCGATTGGAGCGAGACGCCGCGACGTGTTGATGCAGTTCCTGGTCGAAGCGATTGCCCTATCAGGTTTCGGAGGCGCGGTCGGGATCCTCGGTGGCTACGTGTTGGCGAACATCGCACGATTCGCGCTGAGCCGTCTGGTGGAGCTGCCACCGGTCCACACGCCGTTCTGGGCCATCGCTCTCTCCTTCGGCTTCTGCGCCTTCCTCGGCGTGCTCTTCGGCTTCTACCCGGCCGCGAAGGCTTCGAAGCTCGATCCGATCGAGGCGCTTCGCTACGAGTAAAAAGTCGGCGATCCTATGCCGGCAAACGAATGAGTGAATTTCCGAAATGTGGAGCTGCAGCTGCCTGTTAGCGCGACCGTGAAGAGAACCCCTGCCGCTTTCTCTCTGTCCGTCGCGACCGTTCTGTTCGCTGCCAGCTCCATCGCCGCGACCATGCCGCTCTCTGCAGTACACAAAGGGATGAAGGGTTACGGGGAAACGGTCTTCGAGGGCACCAGGCTCGAGCGATTCGACGTCGAGATTGTGGGGGTGCTCCACAATATTGGACCTGGTCAGGATCTGATCCTGGCACGAGTCGATTCGCCGATGGTCAAGCGAGCCGGAGTGATCGCCGGGATGAGCGGCTCGCCAATCTACATCGACGGCAAGGTCATCGGGGCGCTGGCTTACTCCTGGCAGTTCGCGAAGGAGCCCATCGCCGGCATCACTCCCATCGAAGAGATGCTCAAGATGGCTCAATCGGGCCAGAAGGGGTTGGCGCTGCTTCCCGCGGCGACTCCCCGGATGTCAGGTGCGGAGTTCCTTCACGCGATCTCTGACCAGAAGGCTTCTGAGTCGTTCGAGAAACTGATGAAGGGCTTCGGCGGCGCCTCGCCGGCCAGCTCACCGACCGATGCCCGGCCCATCGCGGTGCCGCTCTCGCTGTCGAGTTTCTCGCAGGACACGGTCTTTCGCTTCGGCAAGTACCT
>JBDSGC010000264.1:0-4971 GCA_039919215.1 Thermoanaerobaculia bacterium
ACTGGGGGAGGGCGGCCTGTTCTATGCAAAGATCGGCACTGTGACGGACCAGAGCGGCAGGATCACTCTGGTCCCGTGAGGAGAGTCGATGTCGTATTGCCCAAGCTGTAAACAGGCCTTTTCGACCGGCGAGACCGAGTGTCCGACCGATCACGTGGCCCTGGTGGCGGAGCTGCCATTCCAGTCAATCGCTGGAACCGACGGCACGACGTGGGTCGAAATCGCCAGCACTGGCGCCGAAGACAAAGCGCGACTGATTGCGGGGTTTCTGGATGCAGAGGGAATCCCCGCGCAGATCGAGAACGTCAAGTTCAGCATGGAACCCATCAACTTCGGGACCATGGGGGACATTCGGGTCTACGTATCGGCGGAAGATGAGAGTCGTGCCCAGCAGTTGCTGCGCGATCGCGATCGGGAGTTCGATCGCCTGGACGACGACGCGGAAACTGTGGTGACCGACGAGGGGCCTGCGGACATCAGCGACGAGAGCACGGTCGCGGAGAAGGAATGAACGACCAGCCGCGCGACGGGGTCCCCTCCGATCCGCCGGCGAGCGCGGAGCCACCGCGTGCAAGGCACAGCAATCCCGAACCTACAGGCCTGCCTCGCTGGATTCCTGCAGTGATCGGTTCGGTGCTAGTGTTGATCGCGGCACTGGCCGTCTACACCGGAGTCCGATATCGCAACCCCACCTTGGCTGATGGAATCCGTTCCCGGAAAGCTCCCCGCGCGATGACCCATGGAGGGCCTCCCGGTGAGCCGGAGCCGGGATCATCGCTGGTGTTTCCTGGCGAAGGCGGCGACAACGCGCCAGCAGCCCAGCCGCCCGCAGCGGGGCGAGCCCGCGCGCAGATCACCAACGATGCGGCAGGGATCAGCGCCACCGTGCGCCTGTGGGCCCGGCGGGGGATGGTCACCAATGTAACCCCCGACGACGCGATGATTTTCGTCAACGACCTGGCCATCGGCGAAGCACGCCAATTCAACACCGGGGATGAAATCTACGACTTTCCCGCGCCGGGCAGCTATCACGTGCGGATCGTCGCTCCCGGCTATCGCGAGCAGCAGTTCGTCGTTACGGCGAGCGAGACCGCGAGCGCTGAGATTGCCCGTCTCGACGTGAAGCTTGTGCGGGCGCAGTAGAACCAGAAACGAAACCAGAAACGAGCGAGCGCCAGAGCGCCGTTCTGCAGGGCCCTCGCTCAGGGCCGTGAAGAGATTTTCCAACGGTCATCCTGAGGTGGGGAACGGCGCGCGAGCTCCCGCGGGCAGGATGCCCGCGACACGGCCGGCAGGGATGCCGGCGCTACGAAAGGCAGCCATTTCCGCAGCATCGCGACAGAGGTTCATCAAAAGCGGGGGACAGGCGCGATGGGCATGACGCTCTCGCGGGTCATCTCCCATCAAAAGCGGCCGAGTGAACGAGGCTGAGGCGAAATCGTGGCGGACGCTTTGCGAACCAACGCCGCCGGCCGTGCCCGCTCAATGTGGGGCATGCTGTGAGGCGTGGGCCTCGCGGGCTTTCTTTGCTTCCGCGATGATCTTCTCCTGCAGATTTCGCGGCACTTCCTCGTAGTGGGAGTACTCCATGTGGAAGCTCCCTCGGCCCTGTGTGATCGACCGCAGCGTCGAGCCATACAGCAGCATTTCAGAGAACGGCACCCGCGCCTTGACCGTCTCGGTGTCGCCGTCCGCGTCGACCCCTTCCACCCGGCCTCTGCGTGAATTGAGGTCACCCATGAGGTCCCCTACGTACTCCACCGGCGCAGTGATGTCGACGTGCATGATCGGCTCGAGCAGAGTGGGTCGGGCCAGCTCCATGGCCTGCTGAAACGCGAGCGAGCCGGCGATCTTGAAGGCCATCTCCGAGGAGTCGACATCGTGATACTGGCCGTCCTTGAGCCGTACGCGGAAATCGACGACCGGAAAGCCGGCCAGAAATCCTTTTCGGCGGGCTTCCTGGATCCCCTTCTCCACAGCCGGGATGTAGTTGCGGGGGATCGAGCCTCCGAAGATTTCGTCGACGAACTCGAAATCGCCGCCACGAGCCAATGGCTCGATGGTGATCTTGCAATCGGCGAATTGACCGTGCCCCCCGGACTGCTTCTTGTGGCGTCCGTGGGCGTCCGCCGACCTGGTGACCGTTTCCCGGTACGCGATTCTGGGGGGGTGGAGGATGACATCCACGTTGTATTTCTTCTTCAACCGGTGCACCACGATCTCGACATGAAGTTGCCCCTGCCCGCTGATGAGGAGCTCCTTGGTCTGTTCGTCGCGGTGAAACTGGATGCTGGGATCCTCTTCGATGATTCGAGCCACGGACGTGCCGAGCTTGTCCTCGTCGCCTCGCGCTTTTGCTTCGATGGCGAACGAAATGGCCGCCTCGGGGTAGGCGATGTGGGGCAGGACGATCGCATGCTCCCTGGAGCTGAGAGTGTCACCGGTGGCCGTGTCCTTCAACTTCGGTGCGGAGCCGATGTCACCGGCTTGCAGTTCGGCCACCGGGATCTGCTGTTTGCCCTGCATGACGTGTAGCTTGCCCAGGCGCTCTTCGTGATCTCGCGTGGTGTTCCAACAGGAGGTGTCGGACTTGAACGTTCCGGTGTAGACGCGAAAAAGAGAGACCCGGCCGGAGAAGGGATCGGAGAAGGTCTTGAAGACGAGGGCGGAGGGGAATGCTTCGGGCCGCCGGTCGAAGGTGATGCTCTCTCCTTTTCGATCCTTGCCCCCGACGGTCTTCTGTTCATCGGCCGGAGGAAGCAGGGAGACGATCGCATCGAGCAGTGCCAGCGAGCCCATGTTGTGGGAGGCGGAGGAAAACAGAACGGGGAAGATCTCGTGTTGAGAAACCTCGCGCCTGAGACCTTCGATCAAATCCTCCTGAGACAAGCCTCCCTGATCGAAGAAGCGTTCCATCAGCGTGTCGTCGCCCTCCGCCACTTTCTCGATCAGAGTCTCCCGCCAGGCCGCCGCCTGCTCCTTCAACTCTTCGGGGATCTCGGCGATCTCCAGCTTGCCCGAGCCGGTCGCGGTGTAGCGGTGCGCTTTCATGGTGATCAGATCGATCACGCCGGTAAAGGCTTTCTCTTCGCCCAGGGGAAGCTGGATGGGAACGACGTTCTTTCCGAACTTCTTCTGCAGAGCGTCCAGGGTGCGGGTGAACGAGGCGCGCTCGCGGTCCATCTTGTTGACGATGAGCAGGCGCGGGAGGTGGAGTTCGTCCGCGAACTTCCAGACCTTCTCCGTGGTCACCTCGACCCCGGTGACTCCGCTGACCACGATGGCCGCGGAGTCGGCGACGCGCATGGCCGTTCGCGTCTCCATCAGGAAAATGCCGAATCCAGGGGTGTCCAGCAGATTGATCTTGCAGTTCTTCCACTCGGCGTAGGCGATGGCCGATGAGATGGAGTGTTTTCTCTCGATTTCGTCGGCGTCGAAATCGGTGACGGTGGTGCCGTCATCGATTCGTCCCATCCGGTTGGTGGCGCCGGCGGTGAAAAGGAGTTGGGAGACTAGCGTGGTTTTCCCGGTGTCGTTATGGCCAGCCAGCGCGACGTTTCGAATGTCGGAGCCCGAATAGACTTTCATCGAAGGGTCCTCTCGATGGCAATTGGGTGGTGGGGACGGAATCATAGTGGAAAATCGACGAGAGCTGGAAAGTCAGGATCCGTTATTCGCGACCCGCGGCTGCAACTCACTCTGCAGGAGTTATCATTGACGGCGGAACCGGGATGCCCGTCGAAGCGGGTGCGAACCCGCATGGAGAGCGGAGTCAGGTGAAGCTTGGCCGTTACGAGGTGGTGCGTGAGCTCGGCAAGGGAGCGATGGGAATCGTCTATCTGGCGAAGGACCCCCTCATTGGCCGACTGGTCGCGCTGAAGACGATTCGTCCGGCAGCGCACTCGGACGACGACGAAACCAAAGAGTTTCAGCAGCGCTTCGTTCGGGAGGCGCAGGCCGCTGGCATTCTCAATCACCCCTCCATCGTCACCGTCCACGATATCGGGCAGGACGAGCCCAGCGGGATGTCGTTCATCGCCATGGAGTACGTGGAAGGGCAGAACCTCAAGGAGCTGCTCTCCCAGGGACGCCCTCTGACCTTCGAACAGATCGGCGACATCATTGCGCAGGTGGCGGACGGCCTCGATTTCGCCCACGCCAAGGGCATCGTGCATCGCGACGTCAAGCCGGCCAACATCATCATGCTCGAGGGCCTGCGCGCGAAGATCACCGACTTCGGCATCGCCAAGATCACGTCCGGCGGCAACCTCACGACCACCGGACAGTTCCTGGGCACGCCCAACTACATGGCGCCCGAGCAGATCAAGGGTGCTCCCATCGACGGACGCACGGACCTGTTTTCCCTGGGCATCTGCCTCTACGAGTGCCTGACCCATCGCAAGCCGTTCGGGGGGGACTCGTTGACCTCGATCTCCTACAAGATCGTCCACGAGGCCTTTCCCCCGCTCCACGAAATCAATCCACAGATTCCGGAAGGCTACGAAGAGGTGGTGGCGCAGTGTCTGGCCAAGGAACCGGGGAAGCGATATCAGCGCGGGCGTGATGTGGCCGCGGCCCTTCGTGCCGTCATCCGGGGAGAGAAGCCGGTCAAGCCGTTCGATCCACTGCTGGCCGAAGCCACGGTGATCACTCGCGATCGAAGCGGGGACAGGCTTCCGACCGTCGAGGTCCCCTTTCCCGAAGCGTCGCTTCCACCTGAAGCGGTGGGCTCACCGCTCGATACCCAGCCGCAACCATCGGGCAGGATTTCGTCGGTCGGGACGCAGCCCGCGCCGGTGGCCCCGAAGAAAGTCCGGGTGAAGGTCGCTCCCCGGGAGCTTGTCCGTAACACCCTGACCGGAGTGCGCACCCACCCCCTCTGGAAACGGAGCATCTCACCGCTGCTCTTCATGATCATCGTTGCGGCCATCGCCATTCCGCTGGTGGCGGCTGTGGTGGCCATCCGGCAAC
>JBDSGC010000265.1:0-7827 GCA_039919215.1 Thermoanaerobaculia bacterium
CCCGGCACGGATGGTGGACGTTCCCTTCCCTCCCTCCGTCCAGACAAAGAGCGCACCCGCCGGACCGTCGGCGACCGTTGCGATTTCGAGGTACGGGTTGGACAACCTCATCAGCGGTCCGATCGGAGTGAGCGACGAGCTCACGAACCGCGCAAAGAGAGTCGGGGGACTGCATGGGATACAAAGTTGCGACGCGACCGATCTGACCACGATGTACTCCGTCCCGGTCCAGCCCACCACCGGACTCTCGCTGCCAGTGCCCGGGGGATCCACGACGACAGGCTGGGAGTCGATGGTTCGGCCGCCAGGAGAAATCCGGAGAGCAGTCAATCCTCCAAACCCCTGCCAGAACACCGCAAACTGGCTTCCGTTCCAGTGAACGGCCGGCCGTTGGATGAGGGCTGGATAGGGCCCGGCCGTCCGCACCACATGACCCGCGCCGTCGACCATCGAAACGGTGATCCCGGTTGCATCCACCCACGAAACGAGCACGGTGTTGCCATCGGTGGCCAGCGAGGGCGCGGAGGATCGCG
This sequence comes from Thermoanaerobaculia bacterium, assembly GCA_039919215.1. GTDB lineage: Bacteria > Acidobacteriota > Thermoanaerobaculia > Gp7-AA8 > Gp7-AA8 > JBDSGC01. The sequence continues at coordinate 534 of JBDSGC010000265.1, forward strand.
TCCCTGTGCTGATGGTGATGCCGTTCCCGTCGAGCAGATCGCCGTTCGGCGTGAACCGGCCGATCACGGCGCGGGTGGTATCGCTCGTCTCCAGCCAGGAGGCGAGGTAATGATCGCCCTGCCAGACCACCGAGACGTCGCTGACGTCCGGCTTGCTCCGCGACAGCAGCGCGCTCTGGCCGGCGCCGTAACGCAGCCCGCCCGGCGTCACTGCATCGCCGTAGATCTGCGAGATCCCGCCGGGCCGCACCTCGTTCCAGACGAAGAAGCTGAACGTCCCTGCGGAGGCCACGGACGCATCGGGCACGTTGCCCTCTCCGACAAGGATGGGTTGAGTGACCGGAGATCCATCGGCGCGGAAGAACCCGGCCTCCACTCCGGCGCCCGGCTTCGTCCTCATGGTGACGGCATACTCGCTTCCGTCCCAGGCCACCACCGGCCGGAGCGGGTTGACATCGACGGCCGGCCCCAGGGTCACCGCCGGCGCAATGGGCACACCGCTCTGCGTGAATCGCCGGGCACGATACGAATTCACGCCTCCCTGCAACTCGATCCAGGTTGCGAAAAACTCGGTGCCATTGGTGGCCAGGCCGAGGGCTGTCAACTTGCTCATCGAGTTCTGAGCATTGATCTGCTGCACTGGCGCGGGCACCCCGTTGCGAAGGGCCGCCGTGGAAAAGGCGTGGAGATGCACTGCCTGATCGGTCGTGTCGATCCATCCAAGTACGACCTCGCTTCCGTCGGCGCTGGTGACCGCGGCGATGGATGCGATGCCGGGGGAGAGGACCGCGTTCGAAGGCGACGTGCCGAAACGTCCGTCGCGATCGATGAAGAAGACCCGCACGACCGAAGGCAGCTCGCCGCCGGATGGCGGATCGGCCACGAACACGGCGTACCCGAACCCGAGCCCGGCCATGGCCACCTGCTCCGCGGCCACTCCCGTCGTCTGGACCTCACCGATCAACCCTTCCGAGGTGACCCTGACGAACTGCAGCTGTCCCTGGATCGTGAAGGCGACCATGAAATCGCTGCCGTCGGAGGCGATGGCCTGGATGTGCGTTTTGGGATTGGAGGGCCCGAGGGGGGCGATGGGAAAACCGAGAGGATCGGCGAGCACGCCGGGACCCGCGATGCGTGTGCCGAAGATGCGGGGTGTGGAGGGAAACGACCGGTTGTCCTCCCACACCGCCAGGTATTGATCGCGGCTGGCGGCGATCTCGACATTCTGGCGGTCGTACGGAGCGAAGCCGGCCCGTGCGTTCACGATTGGAAAGTCGGTCGCTGGAATGGCGACGGCATTCGGTACGGTAGCCATCGCAAATAACAGCAGCATGAGGACGTTTTTCATCGACTCTCCGGAATGCGGTTTCCCCATAGTCTACCAAGGCGGCGGACCGGGGACGCGGATGGGGAACGAAAAACGCGGCCGAGAGTCAGCGGATGGCGGCCGCGACCACGGAGAGATCCTCCTCGCCCACCAGCGTCCTCATGTCGATGGTGAAGCGGTCGTCGAGGATGCGCCCGACCACCGGCGGATGGTGGGCCAGCATGCGCGAGGCCACCTCGTTGGCGTTCCCGGGAAGGGCGATGGCCACGGACGGGATGGTCTCGGCGGGCGTCGTTCCTCCACCCAGTGCGCAGCGACTCTCGATCACCACGGCCGCCGTCCCCTCGACGATCCGCTCGGCCCGCGCCCGCAGCGCGGCGACCGGCATCGCCAGCATCCGGTAGACCGGCACCTCGCTCTCATACGCATCGGTGGCGAACGCGCTCAGGGTCTCCGCGATCACCGCATAGCTTTCTTTCCCGGCGCGGAGCGCGCGCATCAGTGGATGCCTACGGCAGCGGGCGATGATCTCGCTGCTGCCGAGGATCAAGCCGCCCTGCGTCGCGCCAATCAGCTTGTCGGTCGAGCAGGTCAAAGCGTCGACGCCCTGCAGGAATAGCTCGCGAATGGTCGGCGCCGGCGCGAATCCGTAGAGCGACAGATCGACCACCCGGCCGCTGCCCTCGTCGTAGAGCATGAACACCTTCTTCTCTCGGGACACGGCAACCAGATCGCGGACGGATGGCGTCTCGGTGAATCCGACGATCTCGAAGTTCGACCGGTGCACGCGGAGGATGGCCGCCGAATCAGAGCCGACGGCCTGCGCGTAATCGGAGGCCCGGGTCCGATTGGTGGTGCCCACCTCCTTCAACTTCGCCCCTCCCTGCTGGATGACATCGGGGACGCGGAACGATCCTCCGATCTCCACGAGCTCCCCGCGCGAGACGATCACTTCCCGGTCGCGCGCAAGCGCAGACAGGAGAAGCAGGACAGCCGAGGCGTTGTTGTTGGTGAGCACCGCGGCCTGGCAGCCGAAGAGCGTCGAGCAGAGCGAGGAGAGATGCTCGTCGCGGGCGCCGCGCTGACCGGTCTGCAGATCGAACTCCAGATTGGAGTACCCGGCTGCGATGCTCCCGGCGCGCGCCCACAGCGCCTCGTCGATGGGAGAGCGGCCGAGGTTCGTGTGGATGAGCACTCCCGATCCGTTGACGACTCGGCGAAGCGTGGATCGGGTCTGTGTGGCCAGAGACTGCTGGACCGCGGCGGAGGCGATCCCTTCGTCGTACTCACTCTGGCCCGACCGCAGCTCCTGGAGATGGGCGGCCAGCGCTTCCTTGACCCGTTCCCGTCCGAAGGATTGGACCGGCGCCGCGAACGGCTCCGAGCCGAGGATGCGATCCACCGAGGGAATCCGCCGCCGGGAAGATTCTCCCGGAGCTTCGGACCGCTTAGCCTGCCTGGCCATCTTGCTCCCGCATCAGAACCGGGTATTGTAGTCGGCGGAACGTGATCAAACAGGACACTGAGCTCGACACGCTGGAAGAAGACATCCGGAAGCTGAAGAACAAGTATGACCAGTTCTTCGCCGGGATCCAGAGGGTGCCGCCTTCCCAGGAACGGCGCAATGTCGAGACGTCCATCTATGAGATCGGCAAGATCAAGATGCGCGACAACACGCGCCGCTTCCGCTACAACCAGCTGCTCTCGCGCTACAACCAGTACCGGGAGCTGTGGGGACGGCGAATGCGGGAGCGCGAAGAAGGGCCAATGGACTTCAAGCGGCGCTCGGCCGCGCTCGCTGCACCATCGGATCATCCCGCCCCTCCCCCCCAGCCGCAACCGGCCCGCGTAACGTCGGCATCGCCCGATCCGTATGTCAAGATGACGTCCGGAGCCAACGGCGAAGAGGTCCGGCGCCTCTACAACGAAATCGAAAGAGAAAACCAGAAACTGGGCAAGGCGGCAGGGATCACCTTGGACCAGCTCCAGACCATGGTGCAGAAGCAGAGCGATGTGGTGCGGCAGAAATACAGCGTCGACGTGGTTGCCTTCCGGGTCGATGTCGTCGATGGAAAAGTCAAACTGAAAGCGAAACCGGTCCAGAAATGATGATCAAACGAACCCTGCATCTCGTCGCCCTCACGCTCCTCGTACTGGCCGGATGCGCCGGAATGAACGGCCGAAGCTCCCACTCTTCCCGGAGCCCGTACGACCGCACCCTCTTCTACGAAAAATATCTGAACCCGGCGGCCAGCCCGTTGGACGAGCAGATCGCGCGCACGCTCAGAGAGCTTCGCGGGAATCCGAGATCGGCAACGCTCCACAACGAGCTCGGCCAGTTCCTGGTGTCGAAAGGGTTTCCCAAGGACGCCGAGGTCGAGTTCGAACGCTCCATCAATGCAGACTCACACTTTTTTCCGGCCTGGTACAACCTTGGACTGGTGCGCATGGCGCGGGGAGACTGGACCGGCGCGCGCTTCGCCTTCCGCCGTACCGTTCACTACAAGCCCGGCCATTCGGTGGCCCTCTTTCAGCTCGGCCTGATGGAAGAGCAGCGACACAACGTAGACGATGCCGTGGACTACTACGCCAAGGCTTTCGCCATCAACCACACACTCCTCGACGTCAGGGTCAACCCACGGATTCTCGACAGCAGGCTGATCGACCTCGCGCTCATCCGCATGTATCCGACCGAGCACGCACGGGGAAGCATGCAGTTCCAGGGATCACCGTCGGGATACATCATGCGAAAGAACGACGCGTCCGCGCCCGCCACGCTGGAGGCACCGTCGCCACAGCCGGCAGGACGAGACATCGTCACGCCGTCTGCGCCCCTGACCAATCCGGCGCAGCAGGCGCCGGCACCGTCACCAGGACAGCCGCCGGCTCCGACACCGAAACCGGCCGCCCCGCCGCAGCCCTCCACGACGACCGCGCAGTAGGCTCACTGCCACGACGAGCGTGAAACAGGCTTCGTGATGCGCCTGCCTTGGCAACACCGTCGCATCCTCGTTCGAGATCGTTCCGCGACTGCCACGCGAGTGGCACAGCCGTGGGGATGTAGCACAGACACTTCTGTCTGTGCTCTCTCCGCCGGCCCCATCGCTCAAGTTTTTTGGCGTCAACCGTGTTAAATGCATGCCCGCTGACTCATCGCACCGGCGCGGCATCAGAAACGAATCGATCGACACATGACAGACAGGCACGACGAAAAAGAAGAAGAAGAAGTCGTCAACGAATCTGAGCTGCTGCGGATCCGGCGGGAGAAACTGGCGCGCATCGTCGCTCTCGGTTTCGATCCGTATCCGACCAGAGCGGATGTCGACACCACCGTTGCCGAGGTGATCGCGCAACACGGGGCCAGCACCGCCGCAGAGCTGGAGGCCTCGCCAGTGCGGGTGAAAATCGCCGGACGGATCATGACCGTCCGCGAGTTCGGGAAGACCGCATTCCTCGTGCTGTCCGAGCAGACTTCCCGCATCCAGGCCTACTGCCGCAAAGACACGCTCTCGGAGCAGGAGTGGTCGCTCTACCAGAACCTCGACGCCGGCGACTGGGTGTCCGTCGAAGGCGCGGTCTTCCGCACGAAAACGAACGAGCTGTCTGTGAAAGCCATGCGCCTCGGTTTCCTGGTCAAAGCCCTGCGCCCGCTTCCCAGCAAGTGGCACGGACTGACTGACGTCGAGCAGCGTTACCGGCAACGCTACGTCGACCTGATCGTCAACGACGACGTCAAGGCCGTTTTCGAAACGCGGGCGAAGGTGGTGCGCAACATCCGGAGCTGGTTCGATGGCCACGGTTTCATCGAGGTGGAGACGCCGATGATGCAGCCCATCGCCGGCGGCGCCGCGGCGCGTCCCTTCATCACCCACCACAACGCGCTCGACCTCGACCTCTTTCTGCGCATCGCTCCGGAGCTCTACCTCAAGCGCCTCATCGTCGGCGGGATGTCGCGCGTTTACGAAGTGAATCGTAATTTTCGCAACGAAGGGATCGGCTATCGCTGGAACCCCGAGTTCACCATGCTGGAGTTCTACCAGGCCTACGCCGACTACGAGGTGCTCATCGAGGAGACCGAGGATCTGCTCAGCGGTCTGGTGCGCGACGTGACCGGCGGGGAAACCGTGACCTACCGTGGCAACGAGATCTCCTTCGCCCGCCCGTTCGCCCGCTTCACCATGAAGGAAGCGATCGCCCGTTTCTCCGACGGGAAGATCGCGGCGACCGATCTCGACGATCGCACCAGCCTCGTGTCTCTGGTGCTGAAACATGGCGAGCACCGCCCGGTCAAGGCCGACGCCACCCACGGCACCATCTCCACACCGCAGCAGCAGGTCGAAGCGATGAACGACGGGAAGCTGATCGCCGAGCTGTTCGAGTCGATCGCCGAACAGCATCTGATCCATCCCACCTTCATCACCGACTTTCCGGTGGAGGTCTCGCCGCTTTCGAAGCAGCGCACGGACGATCCGCGCTACGTGGAGCGGTTCGAGCTGTACATTGGCGGGATGGAGATCGCCAACGCTTTCTCCGAGCTCAACGATGCGGACGAGCAGGCCCGCCGCTTCGGCCAGCAGCTCTCCGAACGGGAGCAGGGCGATGACGAAGCGCACGCCATGGATGAGGACTACGTCATGGCTCTCGAATACGGAATGCCACCGACCGGCGGCGAAGGGATCGGCATCGACCGTCTGGTCATGGTGTTGACCGACTCGGCGTCGATCCGCGACGTCATCCTCTTTCCGCTGATGCGTCCTCGGGCCAGTAGCTGAGATCGAACCTGACGTGATCGAGTTCCGCATCGCCCGCCGTTACCTCTGGGCTGCCCGCAAGGAAGCGCACACCGCCTTTCTCTCGCTCATCTCCATGATGGGACTGGCGGTCGGGGTTGCCACTCTGCTCATCTCCCTCGCCCTTCTCTCCGGCCTGCAGGGACAGATCAAGGGACGGCTCATCGCCTCCAGCCCTCAACTGCTGATCGAACCAGCCGGCTCGGCGACCATCGACGCTGCCGACGCCATGGGGGCCGATGCGCGGCGGATGGGGATGCAGACGATCCGGCCGCTGGTCACCGGGATCGTGTGGGGCGCGAACGCGAAGGAGCGACGCGGTCGACCGCTGCGCATCCGTTCCGGGAATGAGCATTCCTTCCAGTCGAACCGCGAGATCGGGCTGACCCGCGACGCTGCTTCGGCCCTCGGCCTCGTCGCCGGTGATGACGTGCTGATCATCGCTCCCCGAACGCGGCTCACTCCCTTCGGCCCCGTCCCGGTGTCCCGGACTTATCGAATCGCCGGCACCAGCGCAGCATCGGGCGACGCCAACGCCGCCGAGGCCACGCTGAACCTGAGCGAAGCGGAGGATCTGTTCGCCACCGGCGGCCGGCCCACCTCGATCGAAATGTATGGGGACGCCACTCGGGCCGAAGCCATCCAGTCTGCGCTCGCGGCGCGCTATCCGTCGGCGCAGGTCAAGACCTGGAAAGAGATCAACCGCCCGCTGTTCCTGGCGTTGCGCCTGGAGAAGATCGTCATGTTCGTGACCATCTCTCTGATCATCCTGGTGGCGGCGTTGAATCTGATCTCGTCGCTGTCGATGCTCATTCTGGAGAAGCGACCGTCGGTCGGCGTCCTGCGCACTCTCGGCGCGACCAACCGCAACGTGCTGGCCATCTTCCTCGGAGTGGGCCTGCTCATCGGCCTCGGCGGGACGCTGATCGGAAACATCCTCGGACTGGGGATCTCCTGGATCGCCAATCACTATCACCTGGTGCCGCTTCCGAGCGACATCTACTTCATCAATTACCTGCCGTTCACGCTGGAGCCCGCCGACGTGATCGGAGTGAACGCCGTGGCCATCATCCTGTCCATCGTGGCCACCTGGTACCCGGCGCGAACGGCGTCGAGACTCGATCCCATCACCGCCATCCGCGACGCCGCGTAGCCGGCAGCCGGATGTCTTTGCTTT
>JBDSGC010000266.1:0-7191 GCA_039919215.1 Thermoanaerobaculia bacterium
CTGCGGCGGGGAGAAGGAACTCGAGCGTGAGAGGCGGCGCCGGGTGTGTCATTAGAAGGAGTGGCGGAACTGGAGCGTCCGTGAGGAAAACCGATCGTCCCCTGTGGCTGCCCGCAGCGATAGAATCCCGCTCGTGAAAATCTACCGGTTCCCCTACGACAACACTCCCTCCGTCGGCGTCGCCGATGGCGAGCGCATCATCCGCTACAGCGGCACCAGCGCGTACGACCTCGGCAGTCCAACCAAAGACTCCATGGCCATGGACAGCGCCAAGCTGCTCGCCCCGGTCGTTCCGCCGAAGGTCGTGGCCGTCGGCCGCAATTACTCCGAGCACGCCAAAGAGCTCGGGAACGAGGCGCCGACCGAACCGATTCTGTTCCTCAAGCCTCCCACGGCAGTCCTCCCTCCCGGCGGGACGATCATCCGGCCGCCGCAGTCCCAGCGCGTCGACTACGAGTGCGAACTGGCCATCGTCATCGGCCGGAGGGCTCGGAATGTGGCCAGAGCGCTGTGGCGCGACTACGTGGCCGGGTTCACCTGCGCCAACGACGTCACTGCCCGCGATCTGCAGAAGAAGGACGTGCAGTTCACCCGCGGGAAGAGCTTCGACACGTTCCTGCCGCTCGGCCCCTGCATCGAAACGGAGATCGATCCAGCCGACCTCGCTCTGATGACGCGGGTGAATGGTGAGGCCAAGCAGAACGGCAGAACCTCGAGCATGATTTTCCCCTGCGATTTCCTGCTGGAGTTCATCACCGCGATCATGACCCTGGAGCCGGGAGACGTGATTCTCACCGGGACGCCTGCTGGCGTCGGGCCGCTGGTGGCGGGAGATCGGGTGGAGGTCGAGGTCGAAGGCATCGGCATCCTGCGCAATGTCGTTGCTTGACGAACTGCTGCAGCGATTTCCGCGACTGCGTACCGTACCGTTGCCGGCCTGGGTGGTCGGAGGGGCCGTCCGTGACCTGCTCCTCGGCATCACGCCCGCGGATGTGGACCTTGCCGTCTCTGATCCCGTCGCCTGCGCTCGCGCCACCGGCCGCAAGGTCATTCAGCTGGGACGGGAGCCGCTCAGCGCGTGGCGCGTTGTCGACCAGGGCCAGATCTACGACTTCGCAGAGATTGTGGGCGGCACCCTGGAGAAAGACCTTGCCCGGCGTGACTTCACCATCAATGCGATGGCCGTCGATCTTGCCAGCGGCGATCTGATCGATCCCCATCACGGCCGCGACGACCTGCGGGCCGGAATGGTTCGAATGATCGACGCCTCGAATTTCGACGACGATCCCCTCCGCATGCTCAAGGCGGTGAGGATGGCCGTCCGCTTCCGGTTCGTCATCGATCCTCTGACCATCGAGGCCATTCGCGCGCGAGCGCCGGCGATCCACTCTTCCGCTGGGGAACGCATCGGACAGGAGCTCTCACTGATCTTCTCAGCAGGGCGACTGCGCAGCGCGATCGGTCTGCTGCACGACACTGGCCTCGACCTGCCACTGTTCGGAGAGCCTCTCCAGCCTTCCCAGGTGCAGGCGGACGATGTGTCGCTCGCCGCTTCCCTCGCACTGATCGGTGGTGATCCGCGGGTACTCGCGCAGCGTTGGCGTTGGAGCGGAAGTCTTCTGCACAGTGTTCTCGTCCTCCAGAAACTGGTCCTGGATCATTCGCTGGTCTCGCTCTTTACCGCCGGTGAAGAGATTGCCTCGCAGCTTCCGGGGCTGCTCCGGGCCATGGGAGCCGATGGAAACGTGCCCATGCCCGATTTCACCACGCGGCCTCTGCTGGACGGCGAGGCCATCAGTCGGATCACCGGTTTGCCGGAAGGTCGTGCTCTGGGCGAAATCGTCCGCAGCCTGATCGAGGCGCAGATCCTCGGCGGTGTGACCACGCCCGAGGAGGCAGAACGTTTCGTGCGCGACGCGCAGCCGGCCTGACGCTTTCGGACCGCCGCTCAGCGGGTCAGGGTGACGTGGACCTCGCCGAACGTAGTGTGGAGGTTGATGTCCCTCTTGCCGCCCGTGTTGACGTAGTGCATGGCCCGAGGGAAGAGTCCTTCTTTCTCAATCAACTCTTCGCCGGTGTTGGCGTGTACCTCGCCGATGCGCACCGACGCGTTCACTTCCCGCGCCGCGGCGTGAGGAGTGCGAACATGAATCTCGCCGGCGGTGAGGTCGGCATCGATGCTTCCGAAGGTTCCCTCGGCATCGATCTCGCCGAACCTGGTGGTCAGCAGCACGTCCATGCCGGGAGGGACCTCAATCTGGATCTCCATCCCGCTGTGAAAACTTCTGGCGCTCCAGCTCTGTGCGTTGGGGCCAAAGCGCGGCCTCACGATGGCCTCCTTGCCCTGCACGATGATCTCGGCGGAGACGTCGTCGGCCACGCGCTGCGCACGCACTTTCTCGTGATGGCCATCGAAGGAGCGGCGCACCTCTCCCTTCACAGAAATCTCGCTGGTGGACCCATTGCGGATGGTGATCCGTCCGGCCGGGATCTCTACCACCACTCGCTGAGTGGTTCCTCGCGAAACGGCAGAGGCGAAGCGGTGAGTCACGTCATCGTCCCCGGCCAGGGCAGGCATCGACAACATCAGAATCGAGAGTGCAGCCAGTGCGCGCATGTGTGTCTCCTCTCTCTCTTCAACGGCCGTGGACGGGAAAGGTTATCGCTTCGCCACCGTCCACTGCTTCCAGCGCTCCGCCAGGACCTCGCCGCTCCGATCATCACGGAGGTCCGCCTGCACCGCTTTGCGCCGGTCGGCGGCCGAGGGATGCGTGGCCACAAACTGCTTCATGGCGGAAGTGCCCTCTTCCTTTTCGAGGGAGTCGAGAAACTGGAGGAACTCGGGGGCGCGATACCCGGCCGCGGCGGATAGATCCACGCCGACGTGATCGGCTTCGAGCTCATCCGACCGGCTGAGACCCGTGGAAAAAAGCTTCTCGTACGCGACCTGACTGACCTTCTTCCCCATCTCGTCACTGAGAAACGATCCGCTTGCGGTCGACTGCGCCAGACCCACGCCGGCGGACATCACGTTGGCCCTTTTGATCTCTTTCAACACGTGTTTCTGCGTGCAGTGGGCGACTTCGTGGCCGAGAACGGCGGCCAGTTCCGCTTCGGAGTGCATCTGCTTCAGAGCTCCGGAGGTGATGAAGATGAATCCGCCTGGCGAGGAGAAGGCGTTCACGATGTCGGTGTCCAGGACCGCAAAATGCCACTCCAGTGTGGGGCGGGCGCTGTAGGCCGACACCGTGTTGCCCACCAGCGTCACGTAGCGCTGGAGACGGTCGTTCTTCAGTAGGGGATAGGTGGCCAGGATGCGGGCCGAGACGACCCGCCCGATGTCGGCTTCCTCCGCCTCGGTGAATTCGTGAGTGGCCTCTCGCGCGACCTCTACACCTTTCTTGACCTTGCGCGGATCGATCTTGCGGAGGATGTCGCCAAATTGCGCTTGCGCCGCGCTCGTAGCGACGAACGCGATCAGGGTTCCCATCATCAGTCTGGTGCGAATCATTGGTCACCTCGACTCTTGCCGACCTTGCCGTCCTTCTGAAACTCTTCCAGCGCGGTATCCAGTTTGGAGCGCCACCCATCGTCGCGCGCCTCGAGTTTCTGCACTGCCTCGTAGTCCCCGCCATCCTTGAGCTTGAGTCCCTTGGTACCCACTCCCCGGCCGCCGGCAGTGGCTGAGACCGAGCTGTCGCTGGGCCCGAGGAGGTCGCCGGAGAGCCGCGCCAGCCGGGACGCGGCGCCTTTTCGGGGACGAATGGTGAAATTGGAGGCGTCCGCGTTGCTTGCGGAGATCGACAGTCGCTTGATGGAGTACTTCGTTCCGCCGCTGCTGACGTCGATGTCGGAAGGACCCTTTGCGTCGAACTGGTAGGAGGCTTTCGCACCGCGGAACTCGTAGCTGCGCGGTTTGCCATCCTTCAGCTCAAATCTCTCCGCTGCGGTCACGCTGAAGGGAAGCAGGAGAGGAAGGGCGGCGAGGAACTCGATCGGATTCGAGCTCATCGAGGCGATCTCGGTGTCCCCTCCCGTCACCCGGAGCCACGCTTTCCCTCCGCCGCCCAGAAGCACAGTGGTGGCGCCGCCAGCGGAGGGTTTCCATTCCGCGCGGCTTCCTGACGTTCCAGTCAGGACGGTGAGCTTGCCGAGCGTCTTGCCACCGCTGACGACGGACCATCTCGACTCGGTAGGAGAGTTGAACAACGGCGGCGGAGAGGCCAGCGCCGCGGAGGCTGCAAACATCATCATCAACAGGATCACCGGACTACGCATCGTCTTCACACCCTCCGGATGGGCTTGCGCCGCATCCTCTGCAAGTCAGTGACTGGCCGGCTTCGCTGGTGGCGTCTCGCCGGGGATTCGAGGTCGGATTACCTCGTAGATCTTGACCGCGTTTTCCTTGCCCTTCACTTTGACGTCATCGAGATAAACGGTCTCGAACGCGTTTCCAATCCGGGCCAGCGTGAATTCGCTGACGATGATCTCCGTCCCGTAGTCCTTGTTCTTGCCTTCCAGTCGGGAGGCCAGGTTGACGGCATCGCCGATGACTGTGTACCCGAACACCTTCTCGGCGCCGATGTTCCCGACCACCGCTTCACCACTGTTGATCCCGATCCCGATCCGCAGGGCGGCCTTGCCTTCACCCTCCCACCTCGCGCGGAGGCGGGCGGTCTCATCGATCATTTCGATGGCGCAGTGCACTGCGTGCTCCGGATGGAGCGGATCGGCGGCCGGCGCGTTCCAGAATCCCATCACCGCGTCGCCGATGAATTTGTCGAGCGTGCCGCCGTGGGCGAGCAGGATCTCCACCATCCGGGTCAGGTACTCATTGAGCATTTCCACCACCTCTTCCGGCTCGCTGGCCTCGGAGATGGAAGTGAAGCCGCGGATGTCGGAGAAGAGGATGGTCAGGTCGCGCCGCTCTCCTCCCAGCTCGACCTTTTCCGGGTGGGCCAGGATGTGATCGAGGATCTGCGGCGAGACGTAACGCCCGAACGTTCTCTTCAGGACCAGGCTCTGACGCTGCTCAGCCGTGAATTTCACCACCGTGATGAGGATGAAGGTCAGTGCAATCGACGAAGCGCCTGCCACCGTGGGGATGATCATGCCGCTGGCTAGAGCGAGGTACCCCGCGGCCACCCATCCCAGGATCGAGGCCACCACCAGCATGCCGGCCGGAGCCTGGTCGCGGATTCCGCTCAGGAGCGCGCCGAAGAGGATGGAGGCCACCATGATGATCAGGACCATCGGCAGTCGGGGAGCGATGCGGTTGAAGTCACCGTTGATCAGGTTGTCGATGGCGTTCGCGTGGATTTCATCGCCCGCAGCGGTGGCAGACAATGGGGTGGGACGCAGGTCCAGCAGGCCGGCCGCGGTGTAGCCGATCACCACGATCTTGTCGCGCAGTTGCGACTCCAGCCCGGCCACCTGCGCTTCCGGAATGCCGCTGGCGGGGTCCTCTCTGGCCAGTGCGGCGACGAGAACCTTGTCCAGTGAAATGACCGGATAGCTGAAGCCTGCGGTTCGAGCGGTGCGCTTTTCTGCGGGACGGCGATGCCAGCGAATGGCGAACGTGCGGTCGTCGTCGATCGGGACGCGCCGCCCGTCGAACTCGAAGACGTTTCCTCTCCAGGTACCTTTTCGAGGGGCATGCAGAAACAGGCGCGCGGTCTCCATGGCCAGGCTGGGCACGTAGCGATTGGCGGCAACGCGGTCCGCGATCGGATAGCGGTGGACCACGCTAGTGCCGGGCACCAGGCTGGTGCCCGCAGAGGAGGCGATGCGGATCGAGCCGATGCTGGCTGCGCGCGCGAACCATGAAGGCACCACGCCTCGCAGCGGCGAGGGAGGTCCAGCGATCTCCCAGGTCTGCGCTTCGGGAACCCCGGGGGAAGCAGTGATCGCTGCCGGTTGCACGGCCAGAACGACCGGAGCGGTGCGCACCACCTCGGCGAACTCGCGGTCCGACTCTGGATGCTGGACGTCCTCCTCCGACATGGCGATGTCGATGGCGATGACCGCTGCGCCTGCATGCTGGAGCTCGCGAACGACCTGCGCGTACACGCTGCGCGGGTAGGGGGGGCGTCCATAGCCGGCCAGATTCAGGCGGGCCATGGCTTCTTCGCTGACCGCGACCACGACGATGCGGGGATCGGGGGGATGGCTTGCCGCCACGGCGCGGTGAAAGGGATCTTCCAGCAGCCACTCCGTCCCCAGAAAGGAGGGATCGGCCAGAGAGAGGGCCGCGACCAGCGCGGCGCAGAGAGCGCCGAGGGCGGCGCCACGAAGCAGGGCGGCTCGGGTCACGGGGGGATTGTACGTGCTGGCCGGGAGGGAGCAGGAGGGAGCGTGGCCACAAAAAAATCGGGAGGCCCGAAGGCCCCCCGAGTGGTTCACAACGGTTTTCGAAGATTACTTTTTCTTCGAAGATTTCTTGCTGCTGCTGGACTTCTTGGCACCCTTTGACGCCTTCTTGCTAGCCATTCTTTTCACCACCTTTCATGCCGTACGGGACCTCCCGGTCGCGCCTACTTGGCAAAAAACGCCGGACGTATCCGGCAAACGGTCTTTCGTGTTGTGGGGGATCGAGGGAAGACAGATGGGGCGGCGACCTTCAACATTGACTGAACGTGCGATCCAGTTTTTGGCGGTCATCGTTTTAACTGAACGTAAATATGGGATCAATAAACGATATTGTCAAGCAATTGTTTATGAAAATCGTAATGCGAACTCGGTGTTCCACGTTGTTCCACGATTTCTCCCGCCGACGAACGCGCGCTCCGCGCCCGTTTCGGAACACACCTCGCCGATGAAAATCGATGCGCGAAAACGCGGAGCGCTCGTGAATTTCAATCAGCGCTGCGGGGGATGGCGGCCAGGTATGCGTGGCGTGCCACCAGCGCGCTCGCACGCCAGGTGAATCCGCGCGCTCGCTGCGGAGCGCGCACGGAGAGATCGTCGCGCAAGGCCTCATCGCCGAGCATCCTCTCCAGCGCATCGCGCAATCCGTGGACGCTCCCTTCCGCATGCAGCGCGGCGTCGCCGGTCACTTCCATCAGCGCCGGGGCCATCGAGGTGATGACCGGCGCTGCGCAGGCCATGGCTTCCAGCGCAGGCAACCCGAATCCTTCTTCCCGGCTGGGGACCACCACCGCGATCGCGCCGCGATACAACGCGGCCAGTTCC
>JBDSGC010000267.1:0-4037 GCA_039919215.1 Thermoanaerobaculia bacterium
GCAGAAACAAGAAAACCCGCAATGGGTCCCTCCTGACTGGCACTACGTCGAGGAGAGTCGCAAGAACGGGATGGGGGTGGTGCGCCTCAACCCGGGTCAGACCATCGACGCGGCGACGGGGCAGCCGGTCAGCAAACGGGATCCCGGCGTGTGGTCCTGGCTGGGGAGCGACAGCAGCAATGGTCCCCGCCGCACGCTGAGCGTTCGAGGCGACACGGTGATCGAAACCGACAACGGAGTGGAGCGGGAATTGCCGCCCGGAAAAACGATCGTAGCCGGCGGGTCGATCGTAGTCCCCCCCATCAATACCAAACAGCGCCACTACGACAAGGTCCTCGGCAAATACCGACTGAACCTCGGCGATGGCTACGCGATCCACGGAACTGACCAGCCGGACAAGCTCGGTCAGTCGGTGTCGCACGGCTGCGTACGCGTGGGCGAGGCAGACATCGAGCGCCTCTACCAGATCTCCAATGTCGGCGACTCAGTGATCATCTACTGAGGACGAGGAACGAGGACCTCTGCCACCGATTGCAGGCACATGCCCTCTCCCGCTCTTCTGGTCATCGACGTTCAGAAAGCAATCGATGACCCCAGCTGGGGCCCCGACCGGAATCATCCCCATGCCGAGGCGAACATGGCGCGACTGCTCCGCTTGTGGCGGGAGCAAGGCTGGCCCGTCGTCCACGTCCGCCACGTTTCTGGCGACCCGACCTCCACCTACCGGCCGGGACAACCGGGTGCAGACTTCAAGAACGAAGTGCTACCTCACCCTGGTGAACAAATCATGGAGAAGCACACCAACAGCGCCTTCATCGGAACGGAGCTGGAGAAGCATCTCCGCGCGAGCGACATCACCGAACTGGTCATCGTCGGGGTCATCACGAACAACTCCGTCGAGGCCACAGCACGAATGGCCGGCAACCTTGGCTTTGCGACGTTCGTCCCGTCCGATGCGACCGCGACATTCGGTCGACCGGACTACAACGGCCAGTGGAGAACCGCGGACGAAGTGCACGCCATGTCGCTGGCAAACCTCGCCGGTGAATACGCAACCGTGGCCACGACAGACGAGCTGCTTTCCCGGTTTGGCTCGACCCAGTCCGTCCATGGCGATTCCGTCTAAGAGTCCGCGCGGAAGAACGTCTTGGAGCGGTAGTCTTGGCGGAGCCTTGGGCAACCAGCGCCGCCGGCCGTGCCGGCTAGTGTCCTGCGGCGCGCTTGCGGCTCGCATCCGCGGCGACCGTCACGTCGATGCTCTGCTCGTGCGCCAGCGTGCTGGTCGCGAAGCGGATGACGAATCGGTACGTTCCCGGAGCAGCCGAGGCTGAAGGAGCGATCCGCACGGTCGCCGTGCCGCCTGCAGCAACCGAGGAGCCCGCGAGCGAGACCGTGCCCGCGAACGCACCGAGCGGCTGGATGGAGACGGTCGATGCCGAAGAGAATCCATTGATTGGAGTCAGAACGAAGCTGGCACTGACCACCTTCCCCTGCGTGACGCCGAGGGTGGTCGGACCGGCAATCAGAAAGTCCTGGGAAACCGGCGACGCGCCGGAACTGCCGCTGCCGCTGCCGCCCGTCGAGGGCCGCGGTGCGCTCGTGCTGGCGCCCCGCACCATGTTCCAGATCGCCGGATCCTCGGCACCCGCCGCCCAGTGGGCGAACCCGCCGATCGCCGGATGCTTCTGCTTGATCATCTCCACCTTTGCTGCGTAGCTGGTGGCGTCCTGAAAGTAGACGGTGTGCCCAAGGTAGGTAAACGTTGCTTCCCCATTGACGTCATGGCGAACGGTGATCCCGCCGCTTTGCGCCATGCTCGTCGCCGAGGCGTAGGTGACCGGAATAGCGGCCCCGCTGGTGCCCCAGTCGTAGCCGTACCACGGCAGCCCGATCATGATCTTTTCGTTCGGGATCGAGCTCTGGGCATAGGAGACCACGCGGTCGAGCCAGTCGAGCGGCGTGATCGCGCCGGCATCGCTGGTGCTGTAGTGGAAGTCGTAAGCCATGACCTTCACGGAGTCGGCGATCGATCCGATGGCCGGCCAGTCTGCTGCACCGGGACCGCTCCAGTTGTCTTTCTCGCCGGTCTTGGCGTAGACGGTGACCGAAAGCTTCTTGCCCGCCGCATGCAGCTTCCCGGCAAGCAAGGAGACGAAGGCGGTGAAATTGTCGCGGGAGGATGCCGGGAGCCGCTCGTAGTCGATGTCGATCCCGTCGAACGCGTTGAGAATGGCGAGCTGGGCGACCGCCGCCGCGTGCTTCTCGCGCCCGGCCGCGGACGCGAGCATCGTGGCCGCCACTCCGCCGTCAAAGCTCTTGTTCACGACATTCTGGATGGTGGGGACAAGCTGGCTGCCGGTCATGGCAGCGCGCCACGTGTTGTTCTCAGAGTTCCAGTTCTTGGCAATCGTGGCGTCCGCGTTCCAGCTGTACCAGACCGGATTGGCCTCGGTGATCGCGGATGCATTCCTCTGCACGGAGTCGAGAGCGTTGCCGTCCCAGGGCGGGATCCACACGGCGTTCCGATACGCGAGCGCATCGGAGGTCAACGCCAGCGCGATCACCGCAACAACGATCGACAGTCTCGGACCGAATGACAAGAGGCGCTCCTAGCCGCGATCCAGCACGCTTGGGAACGCCTTCCGAGGAAGGGAGCGGGTTGTGATGACCTTCAACCCGCAGCACGTTCGGTAGCTCAGCCATCTGAGGATTCAGACCTGGAACTTTGCGCCCTCCCGTCGCCGGGAGTTAGCCTTTGTCGCGTGATCGCTGTGTAACGAGGCTCATAATAACATCGTCCTTACAGTTATTTCAAGTGGTAACGAGAGAAAGATCAGGGGCTGACCGCTTATACAATCCCCCGGCGATGAACGAATGGCGTGAACGGCTGGCCCGATGGTTTTCTCCTCTGGCCCGCCACTGTCCCCTCTCCCCGAACGCAATCACCCTCGTGGCGCTGGCCATCAACCTGGTGGCGGCAACATTCCTGGCAAACGGCAGCAGGGAACCCTGGCTATTTCTCGCGTCCGTCGCGCTGATCACCGTCGGTGGACTGGCCGACGCCTTCGACGGCATCGTGGCGCGGGTGCAGGGTAAGACCTCCCGTTTCGGAGACTTCCTGGACCATTGCGCCGACCGGCTGTCCGACACGTTTCTCGGCGCGGGGTGGCTCATGGGCAACGATGTCCGGCAGCCGCTCCTCGTCGCCGCGATCGTGTTGATCATGATGAATGGATACATCGGGACCCAGATCGAGGCCACCTACCGTCATCGCAGCTACGAAGCGGTCGGCCGCGGAGAATTTGTGCTGGCACTGGTGGCCCTGCCGATCCTGTCCTACATCCTGTACTCCAACGGCTGGCAATCGTTCACCGCAGGCACGCTGACCGTCGCGGAATGGTTCGCCGTCCTGATGATCACCGTGGCGGTCCTCGGAATCGGCCAGCGCGTCAGGAAGGCCTGGTCCCTGGAACAATCGTGATCACGGAGACTCCGATCTCCCGGCTTCCGGTGCTCACCGTCCCCGATCGCGAGCGCCGACCGAACCTCTATCAGGAAGGGGCCTGCCCATTCTGTCCGGGGGCGGAAGAGGAGACGCCGCCGGAGATCTGCCGTGAGGGCGACCCCTGGCGCATCCGGCTGTTCCCAAACAAGTACCCCGCTTCGCAACACCACGAAGTACTGGTCGAAGACGCTCAGCACGATCGCGGTTTCGACGAGCTGAGCTCGGAGCACGCGGCCGCGGTCATGGCATTGGCGTTCGATCGCTATCGGCACCTTCGGGCGCGGTCGCCCTTCGTCACCCTGTTCAAGAATCACGGGCAGCTGGCGGGTGCCTCGATTCCTCATCCTCATTGCCAGATCCTGGGGACCGCGTTTGCGCCTGCCCGGATCGCAGCAGAAACGCAGGCCTTCGCGGATTCGACATCCTGCCCGCTCTGCGCGTCCGCAGGCCATCCGCGAATCGCTCAGAGCACGGACTTCGATTGGATCGCGCCCATCGGATCGACGATGCCCTGGCAGCAGTGGATCATTCC
>JBDSGC010000268.1:0-6164 GCA_039919215.1 Thermoanaerobaculia bacterium
AAAGCGCGAAGGGTTGAGCCATTGGCCCTTCAGATGCTGCACTTCCTGAAAGCCGTGCCATGCAGGGTTGGCCCAGGGATAGATCTGCTTCATGCCCAGGACGATGGGGATGAAGAGAATGACCATCAGCCCCATGGTGCGGGCGGCGGCTCCCAGTGGACGGCGGACCATCAGACCCCACTCGCCGCCGGTGACGTACTGCAGCATCAGCACGGCCAGAGAACCGGCCACAATCGAGAACCAGAAGATGTAGCTGGGCAGCCAGGCGCGGAAAAACGCAGTGGGATCGACAAACCAGGCAAAGACGCTGGCCAGCAGCCCGACCAGCCCAATGACCAGCGCGGGAAACTGAAAGCGGCCGATGCCGGTGGCCGGCTCGCGCGCTCCACCCTGCACGCCGACCGTCATTGCGCCCCTCCGGTCGTGGTTGATTGAGTCATGCTCGATTGAGTCATGGGCGGCTGAGTCATGGGCGGCTGAGTCATGGGCGGCTGAGCCATGGACACTCCAGCCATGGACGCTCGGAGATTCTGCGGAAGATCGTTGATCGTTCCGTTCTGACTGAGCTGGAGCGCGCGGATGTAGGCGACGATGGCCCAGCGATCCTTCGCCGATACCTGCGCCGCGTACGACGGCATCGACCCGAACCCGTTGGTCATCACGTCGAAGAAGTGCCCGCTCCTGGCTGCTCGCAGGGCCTCGCTATGAAAGGAAGGCGGACGCCGGTATCCCCGCGCGGGAATCATCCCGTTGCCATCGCCCACCCGGCCGTGGCAGGTCGAGCAGAAGATGTTGAAGCGCTCTTCGCCGCGGTTCATCACCTCGGCGGTGACCGGGAAGGGGAATCCGTCGCCGTCGGCACCGTCAATTTTTCCAGTCGCCGCGAACCCGTCGACCGGCAATTCGCCGCGGGCCACCGTTCCGGCGATCCGGGGGCGCGAGGCCATGCCGTCAGCAAAGAAATTGCTCGACTCCAGCGGATCGTAGCGCGGCTGATCGGCCATCTTCTGGCGACAGGAGATGAGAAACCAGAAACCAGAAACCAGAAACCAGCAGGCGAAGGTCCGGCGTCGCGCGGAACCATTTCTGCCTTCTGCCTTCTGCCTTCTGCTACCAGGGAACATCGATGACCTCGCGGGGATGGAGCGTCTCCAGAAAATCCCAGACCCGATCGAGATCGAACTTCGGGTCGCGGGCCTGGATCACCAGAAAGAACTTGTCGCGTGAAGCCTGGTCGAAACGCTTGACGTTGAACACGGGGTGATAGGGCATGGGCAATCCGTTGAGGGCGAGCATGCCGAACACCGCGGCGAACGCGGCGACCAGGATGGTGCATTCGAAGGTGATGGGAATCCAGGCCGGCCACGAGTTGAACGGCTTGCCGCCGATGTTCAGCGGATAGGCCACCACGTTGGCGTACCACTGCATGAAGAATCCGCCGAGACCTCCCAGAACCCCGCCGCCGAGCACGATCAGCGGCAGTTTCGTGGTGTGCATCCCCACCGCTTCATGCAGGCCGTGAATGGGAAAGGGCGAGAACGCATCGGTGTGGGTATAGCCCGCATCCTGCGTTGCGGTGGCGGCGTCCAGCAGCTCCTGCGCGCTGGAGAACTCGGCGATCACGCCGTACGTACCGCTCTTGATCCGTCCGATGGCCATCGGCTATTGACCCTGCCCTTCCGCGTGTCCTTCCGGATGGGTGTGAGCTCCGGGCAGCAGCGTTCTCATCTCGAAGATGGAGATCATCGGCAGGAAGCGGACGAAGAGCAGCAGCAGGAAGAGGAACAATCCCATCGACCCGAGGAACATCGACCAGTCCCACTTGGTCCCGTGGTACATGCCCCAGGAGGACGGCAGGAAGTCGCGCGAGAGCGAGGTCGGAATGATGACGAACCGCTCCAGCCACATGCCGACATTGACAAACATCGCCGTGAGAAACAGCCAGAAGGTGCTGGTGCGCAACCGCTTGAACCACATCAGCTGCGGGGCCAGACCATTGCAGATGATCAGCGCGGCGAACATCTTCCAGTACGGGCCGGTGGCCCGATTGATCCACATGAACCGCTCGAAGTTGTTGCCGCTGTAGTAAGCGAAGAAGGCCTCCATGGCGTACGAGTAGAAGACGATCATGCCGGTGGCCAGCATGATTTTTCCCATGTTCTCCAGATGCTTCATGGTGATGAAGTCTTCCAGCTTGAACATCTTCCGCGCCGGAATGGCCAGCGTCAGAACCATGGCGAACCCCGCATACACGGCGCCGGCCACAAAGTACGGCGGGAAAAACGTGGAATGCCAGCCGGGAAGCTGGGCCACCGCGAAGTCGAACGACACGATGGTGTGCACCGAGAGCACCAGCGGTGTGGAGAGTCCCGCCAGCAGAAGGTACGCCGTCTCGTAGCGATACCAGTGCTTGGCCGATCCGCGCCAGCCCAGCGAGGCCGCGCCGTAGATCGCCTTCGCAAACGGGTTCGTGGAGCGGTCGCGCAGCGTGGCCAGATCGGGCACCAGGCCCACGTACCAGAACAGCATGGACACCGTCGCGTACGTGGAGACCGCGAACACGTCCCACATCAGCGGGCTTCGAAACTGCGGCCACAAGGCCATGGTGTTGGGATAAGGAAAGAGCCAGAAGTCGTACCACGGACGGCCGGTATGCAGCGCCGGATAGAGCCCCGCCGCGGCCACGGCGAACAGCGTCATGGCCTCGGCGAACCGATTGATCGAGGTGCGCCACTCCTGCCGCAGCAGCAGCAGAATCGCCGAGATCAGCGTGCCGGCGTGACCGATGCCGATCCACCACACGAAGTTGAGGATGTCGAAGCCCCAGCCCACCGGATGGTTGATGCCCCAGATGCCCACACCGACCATCAGCAGCTTGCCGATGGTGGCCGTGAGTACCATCACCAGCATCATGGAGAGGGCGAAGAGGATGGACCAGCTCAGCGGCATCTTCTTGCGCAGCACGATCGAGCTGATGGCATCGGTGACCGACGCGAAGGTGTGCCCCGGCTCCACGGTGGGCGTGGGAATGAACCGCACAGGGATCTTCATCTCCTGCGTGGTAGGGCGTACTTCATGAACGGGTGTCAGTTCGCGATCGGCCATCGTGAAAAACTCTTAACGGATCTCCGGGTTGGGATTGCGGATGACGCCGAGGTAGGTGGTGCGCGGGCGGGTGTTCAGCTCGCCGAGCATGGCGTAGTTCGCTGGCTCTTTTTTCAACTGGGCGACGTGGCTGGTGGGGTCGTTCATGTCTCCGAAGACGATGGCATCGGTGGGACAGGCCTGCTGGCAGGCGGTGACCACTTCCCCATCCTTGACCCGCCGTCCCAGCTTCTCCGCCTCGATCTTCGCTTCGTTGATCCGCTGCACGCAGTAAGTGCACTTCTCCATCACCCCGCGCGTCCGCACGGTGACATCAGGGTTGCGCATCGGCTTCAGCGCCTCAGTCTCGTAGTCGCTGTAGTGGAAGAAGTTGAAACGGCGGACCTTGTACGGGCAGTTGTTCGAGCAGTAGCGCGTGCCCACACAACGGTTGTACGTCATGTCGTTGAGGCCTTCGTTGCTGTGCGACGTCGCACCGACCGGACAGACCGGCTCGCACGGCGCGTTCTCGCACTGCATGCACGGCACCGGCTGGTTGTAGACCTCCGGATTCTCCGGACTTCCTCGGTAGTAGCGATCGATGCGCAGCCAGTACAGCTCGCGCTCGGCCACCACCTGATCCTTGCCGACGATGGCGATGTTGTTCTCCGACTGGCAGGCCACCACGCAACCGTTGCAGCCGGTGCAGACGGTCGGATCGATGACCATGGCCCAGGCGTGCCCGGGATAGGGATGCTCCGGATACATCGACTCTTTACTGGTCTCTTCCTCGCGACCCTTGTTCACGAACTCGGGATCTTTCCGATACTCCTCGAACGTCGTGGCGCGGATCAATCCCCGATCGCCGCCGACATCCTTCACGTTGATGCTCTGGTGCTCCTGGGTGCAGGCGATGGCGTAGGGAGTCTGGCTGGCGATCGACAGCTCGGCCCCCGCTCCCCCTCCCAGCGCGTCGGAGAAGCGGATCGGATAGAGATTGACACCGATGGGGCCCTCGGGAGGGGAAGCCACGCGTCCCCCCTGCGTGCGGCCGTAGCCGAGAAACACCGTGGCCAGTCCATCGGGATGACCGGGCACCGCCCAGACCGGCAGCCGTACCGAACGTTCGCGATATTTCAGATTCACCAGAAGCGTCTGCTTCTCGTTGACCAGGGCATCACGCCGATCGTCCGCGTATCCGAGGTCCCGCGCCGTCTTCGGGCTGACCAGCACCGCGTTCTCCCAGCAGAGTTTCGTCTGCGGCTTGGGGAGCTCCTGCAGCCAGCCATTGTTGGCAAAGCGGCCATCGTGAATGTTGGGGTCTGCGCGGAACTGCAACTCCAGTCCCGCCGCGCGGAACGGAACGGCAACCGGAATGGCTGGGGGCGCGGCGGCTGGCCGGGCAGGCAGGGCCGACCCGGCGATCACCCCGTCGTTCAGCCACTTGCGCCAGGTCGTTTCGAAGTTTCCGGGAGTCTTCGCCGCCCAGTACGTGCGCACTGCGTCGTACGGTGAGGCATCCAGTCCACCGAGCATCGCGCCGATCACTTCATGCGGCGACCGTCCGTTGTAAAGCGGCGCGATCAGCGGCTGGACGATGGAGGCCGTCCCGTCGTGACCGCGCGCATCGCTCCACGACTCCAGGAAATGCGTCTCCGGAATGTGCCAGTGGGACTGCATGGAGGTCTCGTCGTAATACAGCGAAAGGTGCGCGCGGAACGGCACCTTGGCCAGGGCATGCTGGAAACCGAAATCAGCGGGAGCGTCGAAGACCGGATTGCCGCCCAGCATCACCAGCGCCTTGACCGAGCCGCTGCCCATGTCGGCGACCAGCTGGCGCAGGGAATCGAGCTGATTCACCGGCGCCAATTCAATGGGGTCGGTGACCGTGAGGGTCGCGCCGAGATTGCCCAGCGCGCCGTTGATGGCCATGGCCAGCGCATGCATCACCGGCGGCTGGTCGTCACCGGCGATGACGATGCTGGAGCCACGATTTTTCTGCAGGTCGCGGACGAGCGCGCCGATCCAGTCGGCATGTTCGGTGGAGGCTCCCGCTCCGCTCAGACCCAGGCCAGCGGCGATGGCCCGCGCATAACCTTCGAGCTGCGAGGGACGAGCGGGCAGCCGATGGTCGGCCAGCGAACCGGTGCCCGAGGGTCCGCATTCAATCGAGTAAAGGCGGTTCATGGACGTCTGTCCGTGGCGCACCCGCCGTCGTCCGGCGAAGTCTCTGGCGTAACGCAGATGACCGGGACCTCGATCGAGGAAGTCGGAGTCGAGAGAGACCACCACGTTCGCGCGATCGAAGTGATAGACCACATTCGCGTCCGAACCGAAGGCCATGCGCAGGCCTTCGCGGACGGCATCCCGTCCCACCGGCTCCCACTGATGCCACTGCATCCCGGGAACCTGCGCCAGCAGCTGCTGGATCTGCGCGCCCAGAGTGGGTGAACAGACGGATTGCGTCAGAAGCCGAAATCCTGCGCCGTTGGCGGCCGCGCTCTTGAGCACCGGCTGCAGGGCGGCGACGAATTCACCCCAGGTGGAGATCTCGCCGAAACGACGGACCACCTGGGAACGATCGGGATCGTAGAGACCGAGCATGGAAGCCTGATGGAAGGGATTGCTGGCCCCGAGGCTGGAGGGATGATCGGGATTTCCCTCGATCTTGGTCGGCCGGCCCATGTGGCTCTCCACCAGCAGGCCGGTGGCCGATCCGCCGTGCGTCATGGCCGTGGCGAAGAACATCGGCTTCCCGGGGATGAGGTTCTCCGGCTGACGGACGTACGGGACGATCGTCTCTGACGGACGGTTGCAGGCGGCCAGACCGGCCAGCGCCATCGACGCGCTCATGAGCTTCATGAAGTCGCGGCGGTCGACGCCTTTCTCCAGCGGAATGGCCTGCTGGGGAAACTCGCGTTCGGCCAGCTCGGCGAATTCATCGCTGCGCTGGCGCTCTTCCATGCTGCGCCAGTACTCCTTCTCCGGCAGATCGCCGATCCGCTTGCGGAAGTTGCCGAGGTCCAGTGGTTTGGGTTCGTTCATTGGTTGATGGGCTGGCAGCGTCTCAGTAGTGACAC
>JBDSGC010000269.1:0-7260 GCA_039919215.1 Thermoanaerobaculia bacterium
TTCGTCGAGAGCATGCAGCGAGGCGACGCCATCCTCTGCTACCGCTGCCAGTCGGAGCTGTCCATGGCCACGCGAGAGAATCCCGAAAACGGCATCACCGAGTACAACTTCACCTGCGTTCGCTGCCTTTCATATGGCAGCTGGACCGGCCTTCCTGCGCTCGCCAAAATCGGGAAATAAGAGCGGTTTCTTGGAAGCGACCCAACACTCGTCATCCTGAGCGGAGGAATGGCGCGATGCAGCGCTGTTGAGATCTCGATGACACATCCTCACGCGAGTTCCCTCTCCCCGCCGCAGCGGGGAGAGGGTCCGCGAAGCGGGGGTGAGGGGTGTCTCCTGCACTCATGAGCGACCCCCTCATCCGGCCTTCGGCCACCTTCTCCCCGCTGCGGCGGGGAGAAGGAACTCGATCGTGATGACTCGCTGGTCTGCGAGCGAAGGTCAGCGCGCCCTGATTATTCAGGCCGTCGGCACCCGACCCTGTTCGATGGCCTCGAAGACGCGAAGAAAGTTTCCGCCGAGGATCTTCTCGATGTCGGACTCCGAGAGGCCGCGCTGCAGGAGCTGTTCGGTGATGGCCGGCAGCGCAGCAGCAGTCTGAAGACCCTGGGGCAGGGAGGGGACACCGTCGAAGTCGCTGCCGATCCCGACGTGGTCGGCGCCCGCCACCTTCACTGCGTGAACGATGTGATCCAGCACATCATCGAGAGTGGCCTGCGGGCATCCCAGAGCCTTGAACCATTGCAGGTAGCTGTCCCAGTCGGTGGTGTCGTTGGGCACTTCCTCGGATCCACCGGCTCCTTCGCCGCGCGTCCGCTTCCGGGAATTCATCAGTACCTGGGCCACGCCGTCGTTCACGAATGCGGCGAAGAAGTTGATCATGCAGATGCCGCCGTTGCCGGCCAGCGCGCGCAGCATGTCGTCGGTCATGTTGCGGGGGTGACGGCAGAGGGCGCGACAGGAGGAATGGGTGGCCACCACCGGTACCCGGGTCGTCTCCAGCACGTGCGCGTAGGCCTGATCGGAGATGTGCGAGACGTCGACGATCATGCCCAGGTCGTTCATGGTGCGGACCACGTCGCGACCGAAGTCGGTCAAGCCGCCGTGCCGTCCGGCGTCGCCGGAGGAATCGCACC
This sequence comes from Thermoanaerobaculia bacterium, assembly GCA_039919215.1. Classification (GTDB taxonomy): domain Bacteria; phylum Acidobacteriota; class Thermoanaerobaculia; order Gp7-AA8; family Gp7-AA8; genus JBDSGC01. Next base: position 1,137 of record JBDSGC010000269.1, read on the forward strand.
AGTTGTTCGTGTTGACGTGCGTGAGCGTGAGGTAGCGCGCTCCTCGGCTGTAGAAATCGCGGAGGATGTCCAGAGAGTCTTCGATGGCGTGGCCGCCTTCGATGCCGATCATCAGAGCGATCTTGCCGGCGGCCTTGGCCGCGCGAATCCCGGCCGCGTCGTCGGAGAAGACCAGATCGGGATGGCCACGCGCTTCGGCGTGGATGCTCTCCATGAGGCGGTAGGCGAAGGCGGCTGCGCCGCGTCCTGCGTAAAACGGCGGGACGTACGCGGCGAAGAAGGAGGCCGTGATGCCGCTCTCGCGGAGGGACTTCAGATCGAGCTGCGCTTCCGGATCGTGCTGATCCATCCGCACGTTGTGCCGCAGCAGACGGTAAGGAGTGTCGCAGTGCCCGTCCACGATGATGGCGCGGCGGTGAAGTCTGGTGGCCGCGGTCGCGGAACGGTCAGTCGTTGCGGAAGTACTCATCGATGCGATCGATCTCCCTACCCATCTCTGCGACGTCGTCGAAGAGGAACTCTGCCTTCTTCAGGAGCTCATCCTCGAAGCCGCCGGACCGGACGGCGATGACCGGCAGCGGCACCCGATGAGCGGCCAGGATGTCGTACGGCGTGTCTCCCACTGCGATGGTCCGCGCGTCGTCGGTGCCCAGCTGCTCCAGCGCCGCCGCGAAGATCTCCGGTGAAGGCTTGGAGAATCGCGCATCCTTCTTCGATGTAGAGCCTTCCAGCAGATCGCCGACCTCGAGAAGGCCGGTATAGTACTTCACCTCTTCGGCGTCGGAAGAGGAGGCCAGCGCCAGCTTCAAGCCCTCCGCCCGGAGCGACTGGAACAGGCTGCGGATCGCAGGAAACGGCTTGATGGCTCGCAGATACTTTTCCTTGTAGAGCTTCCCCCGCGATTTCTGGAGATCCTCGCCGAACGAGCGCATCTCGCGCGCATTCAGCAGATCGGGCACCAGGAGATCGCCACCCTTTCCCATCTGCGAGCCGATGGTGGCCCGGTCGAAGGTCTTGTGGAAAGACTGGAATGCCTCGATCCAGCAGTCGATGTGCGCCTCATTGGAGTCGACCAGCGTCCCGTCGATGTCGAAGATGATTCCCTGCAGGTGCATGCGGGCGGGGCTAGAGCAAGATGCATGACCGGGTCACAAGGACGCAGCCCGCGTCCGCGACGAATGAGACCCACCCCTCCAATCGAGTTCCTTCTCCCCGTCGCAACGGGGAGAAGGTGGCCGAAGGCCGGATGAGGGGTTCGCTTCTGAGTGCAGGAGAGACCCCTCACCCCCGCTTCGCGTGAGGATGTGTCATCGAGATCGGAACAGAGCGGCATCGCGCGGTTGCCCATGCGCGTTGCCCGGTAGCCACGCATGAGCACGCCGGCGGGTCCAACCGGGATTGATTTCGACGGTACCCGCTGTTATGGTGTCGCGTTTACCAGTGGAAGTGCATAGAAATCAGTCGTCTCAACCGATCAAGGAGAAGGATTTTGTCGACCACCAAGGAGCAGAAATCAGGCCTCATCACTCAGTATCGCACCCACGATAGCGATACCGGCTCGCCAGAAGTGCAGATTGCACTCCTCTCGAATCGAATTACCTACCTCACCGAGCACTTCAAGACGCACGCGAAGGATCACCACAGCCGTCGCGGCCTCCTGATGATCGTCGGACAGCGCCGCCGCCTTCTGGACTACCTCAAGAAGATCGACCAGGACCGCTACCGCGCCATCATCGAGAAGCTCGGAATCCGTAAGTAAGAAGAGTCGGAGGGCAGGCACTCCCTGTGCCTGTCCTCCAGGTTTTCGGTCCGGCGAAACGTAGCCGGATCTCACCGGTGGAACCCACCGGCCCCCCCTCCCGGCCGACCCTCATCATCGGTCTGAGCATCAACGACAACGCCGAGGCGATGAGTGGCCTCGCGCATCAAAGGATGTTCATGTTCAAGAAAGAGCTGGAGATCGGCGGCAAGACGCTGTCGATCGAATCGGGCGCCGTCGCCCGTCAGGCCAATGGCGCCTGCGTGATCCGTTATGGCGATACGGTCGTCCTGGCCACCGCCTGCTACAAAGATGGCACGGTGCTGGGCGACTTCATGCCGCTCACCGTCGACTACAAGGAGTACACCTACGCCGGCGGACGCATCCCGGGTGGCTTCTTCAAACGTGAGGGTCGTCCGACCGAAAAGGAAATCCTCACCTGCCGCCTGATCGATCGCCCCCTGCGGCCGTCGTTCACCAAGGGCTACCGGCTGGAGACGCAGGTCATCGCGCTCGTGCTTTCCGCCGACGGCGAGAACGACCCGGACACCATGGCCATCAATGCGGCCTCCACCGCTCTGGTGATCTCGGAGATCCCGTTCCCCAACGCCATCGGCGCCGTCCGCGTCGGCCGCATCAACGGCCAGATCGTCATCAATCCCACCAACTCGCAGCGCGATGAGTCGGACCTCGACCTGGTCGTCGCCGGCACCAACGAAGCGATCGTGATGGTGGAAGCTGGCGCTCGCGAGATGCAGGAGGACGTCGTTCTCGACGCCCTCGACGCAGCCCACGCCGCCATCAAGACCATCGTCAAGTTGCAGAACGACCTGCGCGCCGAGTGCGGGAAACCGAAAATGGAAGTGACGTTCAAGTCGAAGTTCACCGAGGAACATTTCGGGGAGCTGATGAAGAACTTCGGACCGGGCCTGCGCACTGCGCTGCTCACCGAGGGCAAGATGGCCCGCCGCGATGCCGTCAAGGCCGCCAAGGCCCAGATGGTGGCCTCGGTTCCTGCCGGAGAGACGGAGAAGCTGGACGCCACCAACGCTGCATACCACGAGATGGAGACGCACATTTTCCGCGACGTCATCCTCAACGAGAAGAAGCGCATGGACGGCCGCGAGTTCACCACCATTCGCCCCATCACCGTCGACCTCGGCGTTCTTCCCCGCACCCATGGCTCGGCCATCTTCACGCGTGGCGAGACCCAAGCCCTGGTCACCGTGACCCTGGGGACCCCGCAGGAAGCGCAGAAGATCGAAGACTTCGAAGGGGAGACACACCAGAAATTCATGCTGCACTACAACTTTCCGCCCTTCTCGGTCGGCGAAGTGAAGTTCATGCGCGGCCCTGCCCGTCGCGAGATCGGCCACGGCAATCTGGCCCGTCGCGCCCTCGCGGCCATGCTGCCGTCGGAAGAGGAGTTCGCTTACACCATCCGCATCGTCTCGGACATTCTCGAGTCGAACGGATCGTCGTCCATGGCTTCCGTCTGTGGTGGATCGCTGGCGCTGATGCAGGCCGGTGTTCCCCTCCGCGGCGCTGTCGCCGGTGTGGCCATGGGGCTGGTCACCGAAAAGAACGACCCGTCGAAGGTAGCCATTCTGAGCGACATCGCCGGTCTGGAAGATCACGAAGGCGACATGGACTTCAAGGTCGCCGGCACGCGCAACGGCATCACCGCGCTGCAGATGGACATCAAGGTCGCTGGCATCTCGCGCGACGTGATGGCCAAGGCGCTGCAGCAGGCCAAGGCCGGACGGATCCACATTCTCGACAAAATGGATGCGGCGATCTCCAAGCCGGCCGCCGAAATGTCGGAGTACGCGCCGCGCCTCTACACCGTCATGGTGCCGAAGGATCGCATCCGCGACGTCATCGGCTCCGGCGGCAAGACCATCCGCTGGATCGTCGAAGAGACCGGTACGAAGATCGATGTCGATGATGACGGTAAGGTGACCATCGCCTCGATGGATGCAGCGGCCGCACAGCGCGCCATCGACATCATCAAGGGCCTCACCGCCTCGGCGGAAATCAACAAGAACTACAAGGGCACCGTCAAGCGCATCGAGCCGTACGGAGCCTTCGTCGAGATCCTGCCGGGCCAGGACGGCCTGCTGCACATTTCCGAGATGGCCCACACCCGCGTGAGTCAGGTCACCGACATCATGCAGATCGGCGACGAGATGGAAGTGCAGGTGGTGGGCATCGAGCCCGACAGCGGCAAGATCCGTTTGTCGCGCAAACCGCTGCTGCCTCCTCCCACTGAGGAAGAGCTGGCCGCGGCAGCACGCGCTCCGCGCCGCGAAGGCGGCTTCGGTGGTGGTGGCGGAAGCGACCGTGGGGGCAGCGACCGTGGTGGTTCCCGCGGTGGCTTCGGCGGCGATCGTGGACACGGCGGGGGCGGACACGGTGGTGGTGGCGGAGACCGCGGACGCGGTCCTCGTCGTGAAGGCAGCGGCAGCGGTGGCGATCGTGGTCCTCGTCGTGAGGGAAGCGGAAGCGGCCCGCGTCGCGACAGTGGTCCTCGGCACGAAGGCGCTCCGCGTCCGGAAGGGTCACCGCGTCCCGAGGGTGGTCACACTCCGCGCAGCGAAGGCGGAGAGGGCAACTCGGGTGGCGGAGAAGGCAACAGTTAGTCGCTATTCACCTGCATGGAATCGAAACGCCCCCGAAGCCCGGGGGCGTTTTTTCGTAGAGCCGGCTTCCATTCGGCCGTTCCGCCGGCCTCCCTGCCGGCGGGAACGCAGGACCGTTCGAGGCTACGGTGAGCGAACCACGCGCTTACACCCTGTCCGCTCGCTTTGCGCTGGTGCCTATTCGCGAGCTCCCGCGGGCAAGGATGCCCGCGGCACGGCCGGCAGGATGCCGGCGCCACGAAAGCCGGCTTCATGAAAGCAGGCACATCTCACCCGATCGGGGGATGCGCAGCTGCGCCGCAAAACCTAATCTCTCTCCATGCGACTGCGAAAACTGCTCGATCCCTTCTCGCCGCTCAATCTCCCCGACGTCGAAGTGCTCAGCCAGCTGCTCGACGACATGACCACCGGCGTGGCCATCGTGGACGAGGATGCGCGGCTGATCTTCGCCAACATCGCTGCCCTCGATCTGATTGCGGCCGGCGACCCCTTGCTCGAGCGGGAAGGGAAGCTGCTCGTCACTCGTGGAAACGAGGAGTTCACGATGAAGAAAGCTATCGCCACGGCTGCGAAGGCGAACCGGCGGGATGTGCGGGAGAGCGTCTGCCTCGCTCGAGCGGCGGGGCGACCGTTGCAGATCACCATCGCCCCGCTCTCCACCCACCGCGGCCGTTCGCTGGTGACGCTGTTCATCGGTGAGGACGCGGGAGTGTGGTGCGGTTGATCCTCCGCGCTCCGGCGGGTCATGGAAAGCTCGACTCCTCGGTTCCAGTAGCTGGAGCTCTCCGAACGATTTCTGCTGTGGTAAAGATGCATCCGCAAGGAGCTCTCGATGCCACGCACGAACCGTCTGATTCTGCTTCCGTTGTTCTTCCTCGCCGCGCTGTCTTCCCTCGCCGCCGAACCGCAGCGAAAGCCGGCCGATCGCGCGACCGTTTCGAAGTCACCTGACGCCTCCCTGCTGAAGGCCATGCAGTGGCGCGAGGTCGGCCCGTATCGCGGGGGCCGCGCCGATGCCGTGGTGGGGATTGCCAACGAACCGAACACTTACTACTTCGGTTCGACAGGCGGCGGGGTGTGGAAGACCACCGACGGCGGGCAGAGCTGGCGTCCCGTCAGCGATGGCTTCTTCGGCGGCTCCATCGGCGCGGTGGCCGTGGCACCGTCCGATCCCAGCGTCGTCTACGCAGGAGGCGGCGAAGAGACCGTCCGCGGAAACGTCTCGCACGGCGAAGGAGTGTGGAAGTCCACCGACGCCGGCAAGAGCTGGTCGCACATGGGACTGGAAGACTCGCGGCACATTGCGCGCATCCGCGTGCATCCGTCCAATTCCGACGTCGTGTATGTCGCGGCGATGGGCCACACCTTTGGTCCGAACGAGATGCGCGGGGTCTATCGCTCCCGCGACGGCGCGAAGTCGTGGGAACGGATCCTTTTCGTCAACCGCGATTCCGGCGCCGTGGATCTGACCATGGACCCCACCAACCCTCGCATTCTCTATGCCTCGACCTGGCGCTTCCGCCGCACGCCCTACTCCTTCGAAAGCGGCGGCGACGGCTCGGCGCTCTGGAAGTCTGTGGATGGCGGTGACAGTTGGAAGGAGCTATCCCGCGCCAAGGGGATGCCCAAGGGAACGCTCGGCATCATCGGTGTGACCGTGTCGCCCTCCAATCCGCAGAATGTCTACGCCATCGTGGAGGCCAAAGAGGGCGGCGTGTTTCGC
>JBDSGC010000270.1:0-4705 GCA_039919215.1 Thermoanaerobaculia bacterium
AGATGCGCATGACCGTGGAGGAACGATAGGCCGGCACGGCCGGCGGCGCTGGTGCCCAAGGCTCCGCCAGGATCACTCCAAGAAGTTCTGCCCCGCAGGCTCCTAAGTGTGCCCCTTTCGGAACGCCGGCATCCCTGCCGGCGGGATCCCGCCCGCGAGCACGCGAGACGCGTTCAACAGATACCGATCAGTAGTCCTCAGCGCTGGCTTCGCGCGGCGTCGATCTGCTCGGACCAAGTCCCGTAGGGACGATTGAGCATCTCTGCAGGGGACACGCTCAATCGCCCCTACGGGGCTCACTGTGGATGGACCCTGGAACCCAGGACTGAAGTCCTGGGCTAAGTTCAATCGCCCCTCCGGGGCTTTGAAAAGTTTCTTGGTGGTGAAAGCAACACCCTCGCCCAGACGTGTGACCCGCATCGAGAGCCCGGACTACCGTGCCGGCCTGCAGTAAACTTCCACCCGATGAACGACCTCGACACCATCAGCGCGCCATGAACGGCGCCGGCAAACATGCAGCGTGGCTGCTCGCGGCGGCTCTGGTCTGCGCAACTCTCCACGCTGCCACGCCGGAGATTGGATGGCAGGTCCGGCCCGGCCCTGATCATTCCGTTCATTCCAGTGAACCATTCGAGGCCGTTGCGCTCTCCTGGTCTGCCTCTTCTGAGACGAGCGTGCGCCTCCGTTCTTCGGAAGACGGAATCCATTGGTCCGAGTGGCTTGCGGTGTCCGCCGATGACGATCTGACCGACCGATCCGCCGGACGATATCTGACCGCCATCACGCATTTTGGTGGACCACGGCGCCATCTCGAGATCTCCGGCAATCGGCCGTTCGAGCGTCTGAACGTGACGATGTTTCCGCCGCCGCAGCCGCGGAGGCGAGTGGCATCCCGGAGCGTGGCCATCGGCCCGCTCACCGCGCGCTCACGGAACGACTGGGGCTGTCCCGACGGCGACGCCGCGCCGCTGTGGAAACCGGCGTACACGACCGTGACGCACGCCGTCGTTCACCACACGGCCGGATCGAACAGCCTGCTCGACTGGGAAGCGGAAGTCCGGAACATCTGGTACTTCCACACCTTCGGCAATGCCTGGGGCGACATCGGCTACAACTACCTCATCGATCCGAACGGCGTGATCTACGAAGGTCGCGCCGGTGGACCGGGGGCCATCGGAGCCCACTTCTCCTGCCGCAACACGAACACTGTCGGCGTCGCACTCCTCGGTACCTTCACCAGCGGGCTGCCCACCGCCGCGGCGCTGGACAGCCTCAAGAGCCTGCTCGCCGCGCTCTGCGCCAGGAACAGCATCGATCCGGCCGCATTCGCCTATCACGCGCCCTCGGCGCTCAATGTGCCGACGATCATCGGACACCGCGAGGGAAATGGGTCGAGCCTCACCTGTACGCGGACCGAATGCCCCGGCAACGCGCTCTACGCCATGCTCCCCGCCATCCGGTCGGACGTTGCCGCTCTTCGCCTGCACATGCCGACGCGAAAACGCTCGATCCGGCCGTAGAGAATTCACAGCGGAGAGTTCCCAGCGCGCTGCCGGGCATTGAACCCTGGAGCGGTGCCCTGGAGTCACATCCACTTGCCCAACTGTTTGAGACTGCGTTTCTCGTGAAAGCTCGGTGGAGATGTGACCCATTCCCCTTACGGAGATTGCCTGGGCGGTTGCGGGTGTCTCATTACATCCGGATTGCTAAATGAAGCGTGGATCCCGGGCCGCCGCTGACGACGGTTGATCCGTAGGCGACCGCACTTCCTGAATTTACAGTGATCACAATTGATTGATTTGCGCCTACCGGTCCTTCAACAAAGTCCGAAGCGGCGACCTGTGTAAAAACGTTTGCGGGGTAACTCCGGTTGGTCGTTCGTACAACCATCCCGGCAGCGTCGTATAGAACAATTGTCAGCCTCGCTCCACTGGAGAACGTCCGGACTCCGACGTTCAGGCGCGAACGCGAAGTGTCCGATGGAGTGAACAGGACGCCGCGCGAGCCCGTAACGAGAGTGTCCTCCGCGCGCAACTGCGGCACCAAGATCGTTCCTCCCGTCAAGTTTGTTCCTCCAGTCTCGATGCGAACGACCGACGAGGGAGCAGGACTGGCGTCCGGCTGGATTTCCAATGAGCCGACCCCAGTCACACCGAAGGAACTCATGAGGTCGAGTGTCCGGCTTTCAAATGGCGCGAGCGAATAGGTGACTCTAGGATCAGACGCAGATGGCTGCGCTCCCGCCGGTCGAAAAATGAGAGTGCCGCTGATTCCCGATGCAGTGGGGTTTGCAAACTGGGCGACGGTCTTGTATGTGGCCCCATTCGCTCCTGTCGTTGCCCCGACCACCGGAATGATTACGGATGGCGTTCGACGTGTTTCGTAAAGGTCATTCGATCCGCTTCCACCGGCACGATTCGAAAAAAACAGCAACCGGGTTCCACCGGCATAGATCCAGCTTCGCCCTTCGTTGCTCGAGGTGTTGACTACGGCTCCAAGATTGACTGGAGTCGACCAGGGATCAGATGTCGAGCCTCGGGTAGAAGACCAGAGATCGTTACCGCCGATCGAGCCGGGCCGAGTTGAGGCCAGGAATAGTTCCAGACCGTCCAACCGGACTACAGGCCACTCGTCGGACGACGGACTACTGAGCTCCGCAACCACACTCGGCGCGGTGAATGTCCCGCTGCTGCCCAGGGTGCTGGTCAGGATGTCCTGGCCCCCCAACCCCCCGGGGCGATCGGAGTTGAAGAAGAGCGTCAGACTTCCATCAGGATTCTCGTACGCGCTCGGGCCGAACTCGTTCGAAGAGCTGTTGAGCTCCGGAAGGAGCCGCACGTCATCCCACGCCAGGTCGTCCAGATTGTTGCGCCGGAATGCAATGTAGAGATCTCCCAGTCCGAGGCCTCCCGGCCGGTTGCTGACGAAAATCAGTTTGTGTCCGTCAGGAGTTACGAGCGGACAGTAATCATTGGAAGCTGTATTGATTTTTGGCCCGAGGTTCTGAGGCGGACCCCAGGGATCATTGATGCTGCTACGGTTTGAAACATAGATATCGAGACCACCGGCACCACCAGGACGATCAGACACCACGTAAAGACTGAGACCAGTCTTTGAGACGAATGGTCAGACCTCGCCGGAAGCGGTATTGATCACCGTTCCGAGATTCACGGGGGCAGTCCAATCGGAGAAAGTTTGAGCGTCGAGAGAGACCGCTCCGGTGAGGGTGAGGAGTCCGGCATAAAACGCTGCGGCTGCAACTGTCTTCTTCATTGCATCTCCTTTTTCTTTCCTTTGATGAATTTCCCTCTGTTTGAACGAGGCAAAGCGATTGCGCGAGGCGCTCCTATCGCCTCGGCGTGATTTCGCTCCTCTTTCAGTCAGTGGTTCCTGAGTATAACTCTTTGCTGACCGCGCTAGAGGGGTCGAGCCGGACAGTGAATCGCTACGGAATCAATCCAACGCGTAGAGCTTCATCGCGTTCTCGCGCAGCACCATTTTCGCCAATTCCAGAGCTCTGGCGCGAGTGATCTGTCCGTCGTTCATCATGCCTGTCAGCGCAATCGCCAGCGCCTGCCGCGCGCTGTCATTGGCCAGCCAGAGCATCTCCTCCCAGTCCGACGCGGGGGTGTTCGGGTCGCTGTAAGCGTCTGTTCCGAAGAGGACTTTTTCGGGATACCACTCCAGCCAGGCGCGCAGAGTTTCACTCAATGCTCGCGGCGAGCGGAGAAACGTCTGCGCCGAAAAATCGGCGTAGAGGTTCGGCTTGATGAGCATCACTCCGGCCTGATTCTGGAACGGCCAGCCGCCGTGCACCAGCACGAAGCAGGTGGATCGCAGCGTCTTGTCGTTCAGAGCGGGTTCCAGCAGCAGCGGGTTGGCGCCTGCGATGGCAAACCACGGATCGGCGCCAATCCCCACATGGATGTGCACTGCCAGACCCGCCCGTCCGGCTTCCCTCGCCAGCACCCGAAAGAGGTAGTCCTGCAACGCTTTGTAGTCTGCCGCGGCGGGAGCGGTGGATGTCTGAACCTGCGCGGCGTAAATCCGGCTGGCTTCGGCCGCAGCGACGTCGGCGAAGTCGAGGGAGCGGTCGTAAGCGGTGGAGAGCTTGATGGCTACGGCACCCTCACCGCGCCATCGCGTCAGGGTGGAGCCGATCACGTCGCGTGAATAGTCATCGAGCGTGGCGGGAAGGCGGACGGTTCCGATCTCAGGATTGGCCTCCACGCCGCCGAAAGGAAAGAGCAGCGAATTGGCGGTGGGCACCCAGCGGAAGCGGCGCGATTTCTGGCCGGGCCCCAGGGAGGGCATGTTCACCAGCGCGGTCTCGATCCCGACCTTGTCGAGAATCCACTCTGGCCAGCCATCTCCGCGCGTGGTCATCAGCGCGTGCTTGCGTCGCACGACCTCAGCGACGGCCTTTACCGACATGCCGCCCGGTTTCTCGTCATACAGCGCCCGCCACGAACGCATCCAATCCGGATTGTCCACGCGCAATCGGACGGGATATGAAAATGGAGTGGTGCCGAGCGAGTCCTTCAGTGAGTCATCAGGCGAACCTGCCGCTGCGGTGGGAAGGTGGCTGTGATTGTCGACCGCCCTGATGGCGCGAATTGCTGCGAGAAGGGCAGGATCCGGCTGCGATTGAGCGGAGGCGCCGGCGGGTAGAAGGGTCAGCAGACTGGCGACAGCGGCGATGAAT
>JBDSGC010000271.1:0-4542 GCA_039919215.1 Thermoanaerobaculia bacterium
ATGGACTCAAGCTTCCCGGCAGATTCATCCAGCCGCTGATGTCCGATCAACGGGCCCGGGCCATCACCCGTTCGATCATCGATCTCGCCCATGAGCTGGGGTTGAAGGTTGTCGCGGAAGAGGTGGAAGACGAGCAGCAGCTCGCCTTTCTGCGCGAGGCCAGATGCGATTTCATCCAGGGCTTCCTCTTCAGCAAGCCGATGCCCGTTGCGGAGTTCGAGCAATTGCTCGCCGGGTCCGTATCAAACCCGGAAAGTCGGCGTTCGTAGCGCCGGCATCCCCGCTGGCTGGACCTCGCCGAACAGTGCCGGCCTAGCGTTGACGCCGTGTGCTGCCGTCGCCTACGCTGCGCGCGACCGTGTCCCTCCTCCGCAGCCTCATGGTGTACTCGTCTCTCTCGACGATTAAATATCTCAGCAAGCTGTTCTATCGTCTCGACTTTCGGTGGGTCGGCGACGTTCCACCGAACCCGTGGCGCGACATTCGGCTGGTTGCCTTCCTCAACCACACCAGCCTGTTCGAACCGGTGTTCCTCGGCGGGGTGCCGAACAACTTCCTCTGGAGGCTGGCCGCTCACGGTGTGGTTCCGGCTGCGGACAAAACCACCGAACGTCCCCTGGTCGGACTGGTCTTCAGGTTCGTCGCTCATCACGTCATCGCCATCACACGGGAACGCGACCACACCTGGTTCGAGGTGCTCAGCAGCATCGACCCCAGCTCGATGGTCATCATTGCGCCCGAGGGACGGATGAAACGGGAGAACGGCCTCGACCTCAAAGGGAACGTCATGACGGTTCGCGGTGGGATCGCCGACATTCTCCTGGCCATCAAGGAAGGTCGACTGCTGCTGGCTTACAGCGGCGGCCTGCATCATGTGCAGGCGCCGGGACGCGTTCCTCGGCTCTTCAAAACGGTGCGGATGCGGACGGAGATCCTCGACATCGCCGACTACATCGTGAAGATGTCGGCGGACGGCGGACCGGACGCCTTCAAGAAAAATGTCATGCGCGACCTCGACCGCCGGCGCGACTTCTACTGCCCGGAGGAGGGTGGTCCTCTGCTGGAAAAGGTGAGCTGAGCTTCGAAGGCGCAAATCGTGAGCGCCTCGGGGAGCTCATCACCACTCCGCCCGAGGAGCCTGCGCGGCAGAACGTCTTGAAGCGTGATCCTGGCGGAGCCTTGGGCAACCAGCGCCGCCGGCCGTGCCGGCCTACGTACGCTGGTCGCCGAGCTCCCGCAGGAATTCAACCGCGAACCGGGGACCCTTCCCCTCGTCTTCATGCTTGAAGAAGACGTACGCCTCTTTCCAGCTCTGCTCGCGCACCCGCCGCACCCACGCAGCGATCTCTCCGTCGGCGTACTCGGTCCGGCGCAGACGGAGGTAGCCCCACGACGCGGTGGCCACCACCAGCGATTGAGGATCGGCCACTTCGTCCGTGTCGGCGAGGCAGAGAGCGCAATCGCGCGACCGCAGAATCGAATAGATCTCCTCGTCGAACCACGAGGCGTGGCGAAACTCGAACGCCGCCTGGCACCCTGCAGGGACCACCGCCAGAAACTCGCGGAGCTTCAGCGCGTCCTTGCGGGCATAGGGTGGTAACTGGAACAGCAGCGGCCCCAGCTTTTCACCGAGGACACCTGCGACCTCGACCAGCCGGGCGACATCCTCGGACGCGGCCACCAGTTTCTTCTGATGGGTGATCCGCTGGGGCGCCTTGATGGAGAAGCGGAATCCGTCGGGAACCTGCGCGCCCCACTTTTCCACCGTCTTCTCATCCGGCATGCGGTAGAAGCTGTTGTTGATCTCCACCGTGTCGAAGCGCTCGGCGTAGTACGGCAGCATCTTTGCGGCGGACAGATCTTCGGGATAGAAGGTGCCCTTCCATTCCTTGTAGCTGTAGCCGCTCGTGCCGACCGAGACCTTCATCGAGCTTCAGAATACACCGCGGTCCACCGCCGCCCGCCGCCTGATGGAGCCCGCGCGAAACACGGACACTCTCAGGTACCCGGCATCGGTGTCAGACGACGCGCGCGGCCGAGGAGCAAGTGAGCGCCGGGCTACCGACGCCTCAGACTGCGATCAGGCCGTTGCGAACGCCGTAGCGATACAACCCGAGGTTGTCTTCGAGATTCAGCTTGCGCAGCAGACGCGAGCGGTGGGTGGTCACCGTCTTCACGCTGATGTCGAGGACGGCGGCAATCTCCTTGAGGCGTTTGCCCGAAAGGATCATGTCCATCACCTCGGCCTCACGGCGGGAGAGCCGCCGATGCGTGGAGATGTCCACGACCTGGAAGGTCATCGGAGAGAGCGAGTCGACCACCTGGAGAAGCTCCAGCTTGATCCGTTCGATCTCGGCGCGGGAAAGGGTTGAGTCGATTGCGTGGATGAGCTCTTTTGCGTTTGCAAGTGTCGCCATGGCCAACCGAAGGAAAAGTCTGTCAAGCAAATTCTGAGTTGAGTGGACGTTTTGTCAGCGAACGCTCACGCCGCGGGGGCGGGACGGGTTCGCGATGCGGCAGCCGCGGAGCGGCGGAATCTGCGTAGCCCAGCGCGTCAGCGCTGGGATTCAGGGCAGGAAGCACACAAAGCCGCGGAGCGGCGACATCTTTTTCCGGGAGACGCTCAATCGTCCCTACGGGACTGACACCTTCGACGGCGGCCACGTCCTCGATCAATCGCTGGACCACGCGCCCCCAGTCACATCACTACGCCTCTTCCGAACGCACTTCGATCTTCCCCTCGCGGATGCGGGTCTTGAACGTGCGGGCGGGAAATGTGGTCGGTCCGTTGACCACGTGCCCGTCGTCGAGTGCAAGCTCCGACTGATGCCAGGGACACTGGATGGCGTCCCCGACCAGTTTCCCCTCCGAGAGCGGACCTCCCAGATGGGGACAGGTGTCGGTGATGGCGAAGATCCGCTTTCCCCTCTTGACCAGGCAGACCGCCACACCCTCGGCGACGACACGGGTCGGCTTCTCCTCGTGAAGGTCGGCCGCACTCATCACGGCAACGAACTTCTTCGGTTTGCCAGCGTCGGCGGTGGCCGTGTGGTCCACGCCGATCTGCTCGCCGAACACCAGGTGCCCACCGAGCCAGGCGGAGGAGCTGCAGAGCGCGTATCCGAGCATCGACAGCCCGACCGCAGTTCCGCGGCTCTTGTTGCGACGCCGCATCACCAGAGAGGTGACGTACAACCCTGTCGCCGCAAGGTTGAGCACACCGTGTACGAGACCGACCTTTCTCCCTTTGTCTGAGGTATCCGACCAGTCGGTCAGGCCGGTGACGGCCGCCCCGAGCGATCCGGCGATGCCCACGGCGATCGCCGCGTCTGCTGCCGTGCTGATCTCTTCGCGATCGCTCACAGCCTCGAGGACATCCAGAATCGCTGCGACGGTCCAGGCGCCGATGGGAATGTCGGTCAGCACCGGATGGAGTGGATGTCCAAGCCAGGTTCCGTGCAGCAGGTTCTTGATGGCCCGTCCTGCTTCGCCGGCGAACACTCCATGCACGGCCTCCTGCAACGGGTCTGCGGCCTGATCGAGCCAGTCCTGCTTCGCGATGGTGTCGATGATTGCGTCGTTTGCCATACGGGCATGCGCCGCAAGAGCGCTGCCAGATCTTTACTTCTGGTGTTTGCCGCAGAAGTAGGTGGTGCGGCCGCCCACCACGGTCCGCTGGATGGTTCCTCCGCATCGAGGGCAGCGCTCGCCGACCTGGCGATGCTGCACCAGCCAGGCGGCGGGGTACTGCACGCCGCGCGCTTTCCGGGTGATGGTGGATCGCAGAATCGAGCGCATCGAAGTGAAGATCGCTTTCACCTGCTCCGGCTTCAGCGTTTCGGCGCTGCGGCGAGGGCTGATGGAGGTCTGGAACAGGGTCTCGTCGGCATACAGATTCCCGATCCCGGCGATGAAGTCCTGAGACATCAGCAGAGCCTTCATGGCGCCGCGACGCTTCCCGATGAGCTGACGAAAGTGCGCCAGCCGGAACGAAGGACCGAGGGGATCAGGACCGAGACCATGCTCTTCGATGTAGGCCTCTGGACTGGCGGCCAGACCGACCACCCCGAACAGCCGCATGTCGTCAAAGGCCAGATGCGCGGCGTTGTCGAAATCAAAGACCACTCGGGAGAAACGCGGCTGCTCCCCGCCATCGCGGTAATAGAGGAGATCTCCGGTCATGCCGAAATGCAGATGCAACCAGGCACCGCCGGCGGCAACGAAGAGGTTCTTGCCATGCCGCCGCACCGAATCGAAGCGTCGCCCCACCAGCGCGGTCTGAAGAGTCCTGCGAGAAACGGACAGAATCCGTTCATCGAGCACCCGGACGCGGGCAATGGTCTGGCCCAGCGCGTGCCGCGCAAAGTAACGCGTGTAGATCTCCACTTCCGGAAGCTCAGGCAGTTCCGTAACCTCGCTCGCCGCGGAGGTTCAAGAACCAGGCCTCGAACAGGAGTTCAACAGCCGCTTCCCCGCCTCAGAGGTTGTGGAAAACCCCCAACCGTCATCCTGAGCTGGGGACCGGCGCGATGCAGCTGTTGA
>JBDSGC010000272.1:0-8736 GCA_039919215.1 Thermoanaerobaculia bacterium
GCATTGGCGACCGTCTTCACGCTGATCGCCGGCGAGTAGTCCTCCCCTGCGAAATAGCGCGGGAGGACGTCATTGGCATTCGTGGAGAGCACGATGCGTCCGATCGGCAGACCCATGGCCCGGGCCAGCATGGCTGCCGTCGCGTTGCCCAGATTTCCGGTGGGGATCACGAAATTCAGAGGCTGCTGCCGGTCTCTGAAAAACCCCAGAGCCGCCGCTGCAAAGTAGGTCATCTGGGGAAGCCAGCGTCCCAGACTGATGCTGTTCGCGGAACTCAGCGCCACGCTCGACTGCAGCTCCCGATCCGCCAGCGCGCGTTTGACCAGCCGCTGGCAGTCGTCGAACGACCCAGCAACGCGCAGAGTGACCACGTTGTCGCCGAACGACTCGAGCGCGTGCGCTTGCCGCGCCGAGACTCGGCCCTCGGGATAAAGGATGACGACGCGAAAACCTTCGCGCCGATGAAACGCCGCGGCCACGGCCGCGCCGGTATCCCCCGAAGTGGCCACCAGTACGGTCAGCAATGGCTCCTGCGGCTTGCGGAGCTGCGCCAGGCAAGCCGCAAGGAACTGCGCACCGAAATCCTTGAACGCGGCGGTGGGACCATGAAAGAGCTCCAGCAGGAAATCGTCGCCAGTACCAAACGCGCGCAGCGGCGCCCCGATGGCGAACGATTCATTGCAGATCGCCGTCAGCGACGGGCGCAATTCGTCGCCCTCAAAAAAAGGAGCGAGGAGCCGATCCGCAGTTTGCGGAAGGGTCCGGCAGTTTTCGAAGTCTCCGAGGTGCCGGCGAGGAATCTCCTCCGGGACGTAGAGGCCACCGTCGGGCGCCAACCCCGCCTTCATGGCTTCGCTCAACGACACGTCGGGACTACCGCCCCGTGTGCTCAGGTACCTCACTGGACCAGCCTTGCCGCCGGTCCGTTGACGGGTGAGAGGAAGCACTCACTGGGCAGGCCGGCCTGGGCGAACGCGGCCTGCATGGCCGGGCCGCTGGCTTCGGCCTGTGCTCGCGATTCGAACCAGGCGAACACGCTGGGCCCCGCGCCGGAGATGCTGCTTCCCATCGCGCCGCGGTCCAGCGCGCTCCGGCGAACCGCCTGCAGCCCGGGGATCAGAGACGAACGGCGCGGCTCGACCAGCACGTCCTGCAGGCCCTTCCGCACAAGTTCAGGGTTCCCCCGAAAACATCCCGCAAGAACCAGCGCGAGATGGGAACTCTGGGCAACGAACTCGTGCAGTGCGTAGGGACCCTGCAGCACCTCGCGAGCGTGTCGCGTCTCCAGCGTCATCTCCGGATGGATCAGGACACAATGCCATTCGTCCGGGACGGGGATGGAGACGATCGAGTCGGCGGTCGCCAATGCGAGACCTCCGATCAGCATCGGCGCCACGTTGTCGCCGTGCCGCCCGCCACTGGCCACCGCCTCCCCGCTCAGTGCGAACTCGTACAGACCCTGCGCAGTAAGAGGAGTTTCCAACAACGCATTTGCGGCGACCAGCGCAGCAACCGCAGAGGCCGCAGAGCCTCCCATTCCGGAACTGAGGGCGATGCCTTTGTCGATCTCCACCTCGAAGCCGAACGTCAGGCCCAGTTCCTTGCGCATGGCCATCAACGCCATCCCTGCCGTATTGCCCTCCGCGTTCATCGGCAACGCCATCGCCGATCCTCGGATCGTCGCGATCCGGACTTCAGGCTGGTCGATCACCCGCACGGTCACACGATCTCCCGGACCGGCAAGACTGTGACCGAGGATGTCGAACCCCACCGCCACATTGCCCACCGACGCGGGAGCAAACGCGGTGGCCTCGGTTCGATGACTGCTGGAACGATGCACGCACGCATCGTAATCGACGTGTGCGGTGTCACCACCGGCTAGTACCCTGCGCGGCAGATCGTTTGGAGCGCGATCCTGGCGGAACCTGGGCAACCAGCGCCGCCGGCCGTGCCGGCCTAGTAGCCTGGCCGCTCGCCGGTGCTGGTGCCGACGACGAAGGATCCGTTCATGCTCCCGTGCCCTGATCCGCAGCTCGATCGTGTGCAGAAGTAACTGTAGGTGCCGCTTACGGAGACGCTCACCGTCCTGCTCACTGTCGGAGCCCCCGCTGCGAGAAAGAACCCGGGAATCACAGGCTTGCCGGTGGGGTCATCGAGCTCGAACCCGTGGGTCGAATCCAGCGTAGTGATGCGGAAGATGGCCGTATCGCCCGGCTTGAGGTCGACCGCTGGAGTGACGCTGATGTCCCAGCTCTTCATGGTTACGTCGTACGTCTTGGTCTGCGGAGTGGCCGGCGGCGGCGTTGCCGAACCGGTGTCTTCAGCCATGGCGATGAAGGTTGGATCGCTGGTTCCGTTGTCCACAACCGACGCGTAGGCCAGCACAGGCTGATCCGAGGTGAAGCTGACCCACGCGTCCGAAAGGTCCGCGGAACCGGGCGTGAAGAAGACGGTGGTGGCGATGGAGGTGGGACCGACCACACCGAGCGGTGCGATCGCCATCGGCGAGCCGGTCGCCACCAGCGCACTGTTCTTGTCGTACAGCCTCCAGGTCACCGTCGCAGTGGCCGCGTTCGGATTGACCAAGCCCACGTTGGTCCGGAACGACGTGTTCGACTTCAGCTGGATGAGCACCCCGGCGGTTTTCGCAGACGAGAAATCGGCAGCCGGAACGAACTGCCCCAGCGTCCCTTCGATCTGGCAGGCGCTGGAAGCCGTCTGCAGCGCATAAATCCGCTGGGTGGCCACGAAATCGTCGGCCGATTTCAAATGAATCGCTCCGAGCGTGCCGGCGTTGAACAGGCTTTTGACCACGTCGTCGTACGTGACCATCTGCCGCTTGGGCACATTGATGGTGACCGGCTGGGCCAGGCGGTTGTCGGCGGGGTTCGACACCCCGACATTGACCGGAAGCAGCGTGGCCTGGATCTGGATGTCTTTGGTCGAGGAGGGGTTGAAGATCCGCATGTCCGTCCGGAAGTTGCTGACGCTCCCTCCGATCACGAGAAAGGCATCCTTTCCAAAGGCGGCGACTGTGACACTCATCAAGACAGAGAGAAGCAGGGCGCGTTTCATCATTCCCCTCCACCAGCTTCTGCGATTCTACGCGCGCGAAACCGAGCGTTCGTGCGCGTCACGGAATGTTGACAGAGGCGTCGGGCCGCATGGCCGGCGCCACAAAGTTCCCGCCGTCACGACGGCAGTGACGATCGTCTGCAACAAGGGCGTGCCGCGCCTAAAACAGCGCCGGTTCCTGATAGGTCCCGAAGACGTCGCGCAACGCGTCGCTGATTTCCCCGACTGTCGCATACGTCTTCACGGCGTCCAGAATGAACGGCATGGTGTTGGTCTCCGGATCCGCTGCGGCGACCCGCAGCGCGTCGAGCGACTCCTTCACCTTCGCTCCATCGCGCTTCGCTTTGATCTGAGCGAGCAGGGCGAGTTGCTCGCCGGTGACCGACTCATCGACGTACAGCGCGTCGTACGGCTCTTCCTTCTCCATCTTGAAGGCGTTCATGCCGACCACGATCTTCTCGCCGCTGTCGACCGATCGCTGGAATGCGTACGACGCGTCCCAGATCTCCCGCTGCGGGAAGCCGGCCTCGATGGCCTCGACCATGCCGCCATAGGCGTCGATCTTGTCGAAATACTCGAAGCAGCCCTTCTCCATCCGATTGGTCAGTTCCTCGACGTAGAAAGACCCGCCCAGAGGATCGGTGGTGTTGATGACTCCGGACTCGTGCGCGATGATCTGCTGCGTGCGCAGGGCGATCCGCGCGGCCTGTTCGGTCGGCAAGGCCAGTGTCTCGTCGAGAGAATTCGTGTGCAGCGACTGCGTTCCGCCCAGGACGGCGGCCAGTGCCTGCATGGCTACCCGCACGATGTTGTTGTACGGCTGCTGGGCGGTCAGGGAGCAGCCTGCCGTCTGGGTGTGGAAGCGCAGGGTCCAGGAACGCGGATCCTTCGCGCCGTAGCGATCGCGCATGACCTTGGCCCAGACGCGGCGGGCCGCGCGGAACTTGGCCACTTCCTCGAACAGGTCATTGTGGGAGTTGAAGAAAAAGGAGAGCCGCGGGGCGAAGTCGTCGATGTCCATCCCCGCCCGCACGCCGTACTCCACGTACTCCATGCCGTCGCGAAGGGTGAAGGCCAGTTCCTGAAGCGCGGTCGAGCCGGCTTCCCGGATGTGATAAACGCTGATGGAGATGGTGTTGTACTTCGGAACATTCTCCGCGCAGTACTTGAAGATGTCGGTGATCAGCCGCATGGAGGGACGCGGCGGGAAGATGTACTCCTTCTGGGCGATGTACTCCTTGAGAATGTCGTTCTGCAGTGTGCCGCTGATCTTCTTCCAGTCGGCGCCCTGCTTCTCGGCAACCGCAAGGTACATGGCCAGCAGGATGGGCGAGGTGGAGTTGATGGTCATGGACACGGTGACGTCCTCGAGGCGGATCCCCTCAAAGATCGTCTCCATGTCCGCGAGGGTGTCCACGGCCACGCCGCACTTGCCCACCTCTCCCGCGCTGTACTGATGATCGGAGTCGTAGCCGTACAGCGTCGGCAGGTGAAACGCCGTCGACAGTCCGGTCTGGCCCTGCGACATCAGGTAATGAAAGCGTTCATTGGTCTGCCGGGCGGTCCCGAAACCGGCGAACTGCCGCATGGTCCACAACTTTCCGCGGTAGCCGGTCGGGTGAATTCCTCTGGTGTAGGGAAACTCGCCGGGAAATCCGAGGTCGCGATCGAAGTCGAGAGCAGGGACGTCGGAAGGCGTGGCCAGAGGATTGACCTCCATGGCGCTCACGGTGGTGAAGTCTTTCTTCCACGGCGCTTTCTTCGCCACCAGCGGATCGTGAACCTCACGCCGCCACTTGCTGCTCGCCTCGCGAACGGATCGCAGGGCGCCCTCACTGAACAACGGCAACTGTTGCGTCTCAGGCTGCGGCGCCTGTGGCGGGATACCAGCGCCCTTTTCCACGGTCAAGTCGTTGCGGCTCATCGGATCTCCACTCCCCTGTGCGGGGACGTCGCAGGCGAGACTACCGGATGTCTTCGGCAATCAACAACCGGTCATGCAACGGGCAGGCCCTGACCCCTATTCTGCAGACGGCACCCGACGTCTGCCGCGCTCACCGGCGGAATCGCGCGGGCCGTTTCTCCAGAAATGCGCGCAACCCCTCCTGCGGCTCACCGGTGGCGAAGAGCCACGCAAACAGCGCGCGCTCCAAGGCATCGCCGCCGCGCGAACGAAGCAGAAGTGCAGCGACATCGAATGCGCGATTGCCTCGCGAGGAGAACCAGTCGCGCGTCCAAAGAAGGGCGTCGGCCTGGACGTCGATCGGCGCCACGGCGTCGGCAATGCCGCGCTCCAGCGCCTCGTTGGCGCTCAGCTCATCAGGCCCCAGGAGCAGCAGCGAACTGGCCCGTCCGCCAATCCGCCAGACCAGAGCACCAGCCAGCGCGGGGGCCGGTGTCTCCCCACCGCGCAGCGTCAGCGTCGCACCGGCTCCCATCACCAGCCAATCCGCATGCAGCGCGGCGGCGGAGACATCACCGCACGCCACCGCGATGATCGCTTCGGTCCGCTGCAGAACCGCGGAGAGCTCGAGGTCTTCGGCGAGCGCGATGAGCATCGAGGTCAGACCGCCGGTGTTCCCGGACTGCGGCGCTGGCCCCGCTTTGCCGCCACCAGAATCAGCCCCGGCCCGAAGCGCACGAACGAGAAGAGACGGTCGAGGGAGAACAGGGCAAGCACCAGGCGCACGAGAAATCGCGATTTCCCGGCCCGTGCCACCGAGCGCAAGGCAGCGTCGGCGGTGACCTCGCGCCGTGCCCTTCTCTTGTTCATCGGCAGGAGGAAGATCGTGTCGTACGCCAGTATCAGGGGGAATCCCCAGAACGACACCTTGCGCACCGCGAGGCCGGCGTTCGCGAACAACTCCGAGAACTGACGCGACGAGTAGCGCCGCAGGTGCTCGTAGTAGTCGTCGCTGGCAGTCCACAGACTCTGGAGGGCCGGGACGGTGGCGATGCAGATGCCTCCCTCCCCCAGGACGCGGCCGATCTCGCCTGCTGCTGCCACGTCGTCGGGAAGATGCTCCAGCGTCTCTCCAGTGGTCACACCGGCGAAGACTCCGTCGCGGAACGGAAGCCGGGTCATGTCCCCCACCACCACCGGTACCGGCGAGGTGGTTCGTACGTGACGGGCCGCGTCGAAGGAGTAGTCCACTCCAAAGACGTGGAAGCCACGGTTCGACAGCCGCCCCGCGAGTTGTCCCAGCCCCACCGCCCCGTCCAGGATGCGGCCATTCGCCGGGATGGCAGAGGTCTCATGGAGAATCATCCGCAGGCGATATTCGTGGCGTGGCCCGAACATCTCGGGCTGCGAACCCCAGGCGTGCTTGTGATTTTCAGGGGGCAGTCTCATCGAGGAACTTGAAGAAGCAGGCGCGGAAGCGATCAGCTCGCCATGTTATCCTTGAATAACTCACAAACTCATAACCTCAATGAACACAGGGGCCAGGATGAACGCATCGACATGGCGCACACACGCGCTGACGGCAGCCGTGGTTTTCACCGGAACGATTGCGAATGCGCAGGTGGTCGCGAACAACTCGCTCACTGTCAGCTGGAGCGGCGGCGGAGTGAAGGCCGGGAGCGTCGTCACCAAAGAGGGCTCTCCCAGATCCCGGATCGTCTATACCGACACCACCAACAACCTGAAGAACGGATACCCTTACCCCACGCTGGTGGCCATGTTCACCTCCGATGGTGGCACGCGTGGTGACCGCACCAGCGATACCTCATCAGTCGGTGGGGTGCAGGGACCTGTGGTCGGCATCAGCCTCACCCCACGGGCTCTGACGCCGGGCACGTATGCAGCGGTGGAACTCTCCTCGAAATCCTTCAGGGACTTCCCTTTCCAACCGGCTTTTTTCCTCGGCAACATTCCCAATGGACCAGTGTGCCAGCTAGGGGAAGCGACCGGCACGATCACCATCACGGAGATCCAGGCCGAACAGCTGGAGCTGCGATTTCACGTCACGAAGCTGAATGCGAGCGTCGACGGACGCTGCACCGCGAATGGTCAGACCTTCCATGCCGTCATGAAGGCCGACGAGCCGACGCTCGGGGGGATTCCACTTGATCGACCTGCGGCGGACACCACGCCGGTGCCGCCGATCCCTATCAATGAGGCCTCCCGGACCCAGGCGACCTACAGCGTGACCATGAGCAGCGACCGGACCGCAAACATCGGAGGGGTCGGAGGCGGCAAGAGCTACGCCATCAGCCAACGCGATGCCAAAGCCCTTTTCTCAGTGGCGAGGGCAAAGCCGACCGCCGACGTTGGCGCTCCTCCCGTGATTATCGGCGTCAAATACGAGGCCAGCGCCGCCGCGGCAACGCGAACCGGGGTGAGTGCCCTGGGCCTCACCATGCGCACCGGTGCCGAATTCGTAGTCGGCCAGACCTATACGGGCGGCGACACGGGAGGCTTCGACAGCGGCAAGCAAGACACCCAGTTCGAACTACAGATGAACAATCTCTTCTGCTCGGGCGGCGTGTTCTCGACCTACACCGTGGAAGACCTCACCTTCGACTGCGAGTCAGTCGTCAACGCCTTGAACAACGGGACCGTCGCGGTCGCGCCGCACCTGCGCTCACTGCGCGTCTCGTTCACCACGCGCTGCGGAAACCAGGCCGGCGGCTTCAAGGGGACGCTGACCTTCAACGACCCGGTACCGGGCAACGAAGACTGCGCCAACCCGATCATCGGTGCCCCGCCTGTGATCACCACCCCCGGAATCCCCACCACACCGACCACCCCCACCACACCGACCGACCCCTCCACTCCAACCACGCCGACGACGCCGACGCCCCCATCGACGCCCACCACTCCGACCACGCCGAACCCCACCCCATCCAACGCGCCAGGGGTCGTCATCTCCGGCGATCTGCGATCGAACGGCCTGATGCTGGCGAACAGTCAGTCGGCCTCCGTCAACATCAGCACCGTCACGCCGTCCAGCGTCAGCGGTCCGGTCACGCTCTCAGTAGTCAGCAACCCTCCGGGCCTCGACGTCAGCATCAGCCCTTCGCACTTCGACAGTGGGAATGGTGCCTCCGTCATCACCATCAGCGCGGGACCGACAACCCAGCCGCAGGATTACACCGTGACCATCGCCGCGACCGGCACCAGCGGAACGTCCTACACGTCGTTCGTGGTCTCCATCGTCTGCGACCCACCCGTGATCCTGGGAATCAATCAGCCCAGGAACGCGACCGTGAACCGCGGCTCCTCCGCCACGCTCGAGGTCACTGCAAACGGCAGCGCTCCGCTGAACTATCAGTGGTACGCGGGCGACAGCGGAAACACTTCTTCACCGGTCGCTGGCGCCAGGGCGCGAACCTTCACCACTCCGTCGCTGAATGCAGGAGCGACCTACTGGGTGCGCGTCTCCAATGCCTGCGGGAGCACCGACAGCAACTCAGCGACGGTCACCGTCCGCTAGGACCGATTCCTTCCTCCAGTCGAAAACGCCCGAGCGATCCTCGGGCGTTTTCATTTGTGGACACAGGATTGGTCAGGTTCCCCGGTGACCTACAAGGACTGCGTTCCCAGCGAACTTGTCCAGCCATGGTCTCTTCCACACCGCTCGTACGGAAGGGAGGGTCAGAGCTCCTGAAGGCGGGTCTCGGTGCTGATCCCGTCGCGAATGCCGATTTTCGCTCTTG
>JBDSGC010000273.1:0-5390 GCA_039919215.1 Thermoanaerobaculia bacterium
ATGAACAGCAGCAGGCACAGCACGGTCATGATGTCGACGTCGTAGCCCAAGAAATTCATCGTCTTGCCGACGGCAGACGGGGCGGCCGCGAACAGCGCATCCAGATTGATGGTCTTGAAGACGAAGAACAGGCCGAAGATGCCGAGCGCGAAGCCGAAGTCGCCGATGCGGTTGACCACGAAGGCCTTCTTGCCGGCAGCGGGTGCGTAGTCAGTCTTGTAATAGAAGCCGATCAGCAGATAGGAACAGAGTCCCACGCCTTCCCAGCCGACGAACATCAACAGATAGCTGCTGCCGAGGATCAACACCAGCATCTCGGCGAGGAAGAGATTGAGGTAGGCGAAGTAGCGGCCGTAGCCCTCTTCGTGGCTCATGTAGCCGACCGAGTAGAGGTGGATCAGGAAGCCGATCCAGGTCACCACCATCAGCATGACCACGGTCAGCGGATCGAGCTGGAAGGCGATGTCGGCTCCGATGTTTCCGGAGCGGATCCAGTTGTAGACGACCTGGACGTAGCGTTCGCCGTTGGGATAGGCAGCGTGGTACTGGACCACGGCGAGGGTTGAGGCGATGGCAGAGGCGCCGGTGGCCAGGAGGGCCACGGCGCTGACAAAGGCCTTGCCGAGGCGCTTGCCGAACAGGCCGTTCAGCAGGAAGCCGAGGAACGGCAGCAGGGGAATCAGCCAGAGTACGGTCAGCATCTGCGTTGGGGCTCTCCTCACACCAGACGGGCTGGTGCGAGGGAGCCTCGCCGCAGCCTATCGTTCTTCGTCTCGGACCCGGTCCTTGTAGTCTTCGGAAGAGGCGGGATCAAGCTCCCAGCGGTGCTTGTCGCGCTCCCGTTCCTTTTCTCCAACCTTCAGTTCTTCGTTCGGGGCGTACGAGATGCCCATCGCCGCCGCGTTTTCTTCCACATCGTTCTGCTCGGGGGAGGCCATGCTTCCGGCCACCATCTCGTCACCCTGCGATTCGGCCATCTCCCAGGCGGTGTCGATGTCTCCACCGGCCAGACCGGGATTGGTGCTGGAGTTGTCGTGCAGCCGCTCCGCGAGCTTCCTCGATCCAGCCGCGACGTCGGGGATGGGCCCCTCAATGCGGTCGTCGATTCCGTCGTGGTTCGTATCCTTTGTTTCCTTTGCTTCCCAATCAATGAGCTTGTCGGTCTTGTTCATTTTCGGCTCCTTGCTGCAGAGTCGAGAATGCGACCTTCAGGCCAGCACGGTCTCCGTCCTGACTGCTGAGCTGTGAGCGGAAATCTCTTCCGATTCACCTCTCAGCGCTCGGGAAGGAGCGGTACTCACCAGCGCATCAGATTCGCCTCATCCACGTCGATGGTCTCCCGGTGATGGAACAGCGACAGGAAGATGGCCAGCCCCACCGCAGCCTCTGCCGCAGCGATGGCCATGATGAAAAAAACGAAAATTAATCCGTGGATCTGGTGGAACTGCCGGGCGTAGGCCACGAACGTCAGATTGACCGCGTTCACCATCAGCTCGATGCACATGAAGATGGTGATGCCGTTCTTCCGGGTCAGCACGCCGCACACGCCAATCGAGAACAGAATGGCGCTGAGGATCAGGAAGTAGTGGGTCGGGATCACGGGTGCACCTCGGTGGCCGAGGCAGGGGAGACCGGATGCAGCACCGGCTCGCCGTGTGTGGTGGCGAAGGCTTTCGCTGCTTCCTGCTCCTGGGCAGCCAGACGGCGCGCCGGCATCCGCGCGCTGAGCAGCAACGCGCCGACGATTGCCGCCAGCAGCAGGATGGAGACCGCTTCGAACGGGAAAATGTAAGCCTCGAAGAGCTTGACGCCGATGGCGCCGGCGTCGGCCACGAACGGCGTCGACGGCAACTGCGTCACTGCGTATTTGCAGAGGTAATACACCAGAGCGATCCCGAAGGCCGCGCTGCTGGTGTAGCCGATGAACTGCTGCACCGGCCGCGTGGCTGGTTCCTCGGTGTGCTGGAGGTTCAGCAGCATGATCACGAAGAGAAACAGGACCATGATCGCGCCGGCGTAGACGATCACCTGCAGTGCCGCCAGGAAGGGCGCTTCCAGCAGAACGTACATGACCGCCTGGGCGAAAAACGACGCTACCAGCGAGAGCGCGCCGATCACCGGATTGCGGTGCAGCACCACCAGCAGCGCGAAGATCACCGCCACCGCGGCGAACAGGAAGAAGACGGCGAACTCGATCACAGCCACCCCCGGGCGATGAACAGGGCCACGATGATGATGTTGATCACCGCCATCGGCAGGAACACCTTCCATCCCAGCTTCATCAGGAGGTCGTATTTCAGGCGGGGAATCGTCCAGCGCACCCAGACGAAGACGAAGAGCATGAACGACACTTTTCCCAGGAAGAAGAGGACCGAGAGGGCAAATCCGAGCACGGTGGCCGGCTCGTGGTACCAGGGGATGTCCCAGCCGCCGAAAAACAGCGTCACGATCAGCGCCGACATAGTGGCCATCGACATGTACTCGGCCATGAAGAACAGCGCGAACTTCCTCGACGAATACTCGGTGTGATACCCCGCCACCAGCTCCGAGTCCGCTTCGGCGAAGTCGAACGGCAGACGGTTGGTCTCGGCGAAGGCGGACACGGTGAAAACGATGAAGGCCAACCACATCGCCGGCGAGCAGATGTTCCAGGCGGGGATCCGCAGTGTGTTGAACAGAACGAAGGACCCGGTCTGGTGCCACACCACGTCGGTGAGCCGCAGAGATCCAGTGGCCAGCAGCACGCTGACCGCCGCCAGCGTCAGCGACAGTTCGTACGAGATCATCTGCGCCGAGGCGCGGATGCCGCCGAACAGCGAGTACTTGTTCGACGATGCCCAGCCGGCCATGGTGATGCCGTACACGCTCAGCGAGGCCAGCGCGAACACCAGCAGCAGGCCGATGCCGAGGTCGGCGATGATCGGTTCGAAGATTCGTCCACCCGGCAGTACGAAGGAGCGGCCCCAGGGAACCACGGCGATGGTGGTCATGGCCGGGATCAATCCGAAAGCAGGAGCCAGCGTGTAGAGCCACTTGTGCGCCTGCGCCGGCACCACGTCCTCTTTCATGAGGAACTTCAGCGCATCGGCAAAAGACTGGAAGAGTCCGAGCGGGCCTACCCGGTTCGGTCCGGGCCGATCCTGAATCAGCGCGCTGCCGCGCCGCTCCACCCACACCATGATCGGGGTGACGTTCAGCATCATGCCCAGGACCACCGCGATTTTCAGCAGGGAGAGCCCGACATCGACGGTATCGATTCCCGCCAGCATGGTTCTAAGCCTGGACCGCCGGAGTGGGAGAGGAAAGCGGCGCAACCTCTCGGAACGCCGGGATGGCGTCCTGCATCGACGCGAATACCGTCTCGGCGTCCGCACTCACGAAGTCCCCCTCGGGGAACAGGCGCGCGCCGATGCGGCGGTACAACTCCAGATCGGTGACCGCCTGCCCCTTGGGTGGGTAGGCCTGATGGATCTTCTGCACCTTGTTCTGCAGGTTGGTGAACGAGCCTTCCTTCTCCGGAAGAATCGTTCCCGGCAGCAGGACGTCGGCCACGTCGTTCAGCGGATGGTTGGCGTCCCAGGAGTGGACAATGAGGAACTTCGCTTTCCGAAGATTGGCCACCACTGCCGGATCGCTGGCGCGGTCGCTGAAACTGGCGTCGCAGATGTAGAGAAGATCGACGCCCTCGGCGCCATTGGTCATCAGCGTCTCGAGGTCGGCGCCATCCGCGCCGATCACACTCTGCACGCCGCGGAAATTCGGTCCGCCCTGCGTGCCCAGAAGCCACTCGCTGCGCGACTTCATCTTGATGGGGCCGATGGAGTCGACCATGACGCCGATCGTTGCGCCGAGCTTTTCCTTCAGCAGGCGATTGGCCAGGAAGGCTTCCTCGTTGGTCATGTTCGCCGAGGCGATGGCCACCATGTTTCCGCCGCCCTGAACCGCGGTTTCGATGGCGTCCAGCGCCTCGTTCCAGGTGGAGATGCCCAGGTAGTCATCCTGGCGGACTTTCGGGACGACCACGCGATCGGTGTCGTACTTTTCATACGAGAAGCGGCCGTAGTCGCACAGCCAGTGATCGTTGACTTCAGGATTGACGCGCGGCCGGTAGCGGAAGACCTGCCCGGAGCGGTAGCCGATGAAGAGGTTGCAGCCCACGTCGCAGCCATTGCAGACCGATTCCACCGAGTCCAGGTTCCAGACGCGCGACTCGAAGCGGAACTCGCGCGTGGTCAGTGCGCCGGTGGGGCAGACGTCGGTGACGCAGGCGGACATCCAGTTGTCCAGCGGCGTGCCGGGATAGACGCCCACTTCGGTGGAGGCGCCGCGCCGGAAGAAAGCCAGCTCCTTCGTCTCGGTGATCTCGTCCACGAAGCGGATGCAGCGCGTGCAGTGGATGCAGCGGTTCATGTTCTGCACGACATGCGGCCCAATTGCGGTGCGGTCCATGCCGGGGTAGGTGCGTTTGAACTCGCCGTAGCGGGAGTTCACGCTGCCGTAATTGAAGGAGTAGTCCTGCAGCGGGCATTCGCCGGCCTTGTCGCAGATGGGGCAGTCCAGCGGATGGTTGATGAGCAGGAACTCCATCTGCCCCTTGCGCGCCTTCTCGACTTTCTCGCTCCAGACGTGGATCTTCATCCCCTCTTTCACCGGAGTGGCGCAGCCCGCCTGCAGTTTCGGCATGCCCTCCACTTCGACGAGGCACATGCGGCACTGGCCGACCACGGTGAGGGAGGGGTGGTAGCAGAAGTGCGGAACGTGAACGTCGGCCGCTTTGGCCGCCTCGATGCAGTTGATGCCGTCCTGCACGTCGACTTCCGTGCCGTCGATGGTGACTTTCGCCATAGGGTTTCGTTTTGCCGGTGCAGATGAGCGCCCGTCATCGGGCTCGCGGAATGGTGAGTCTGAAGGATTTCCGGAGCGGCTCTCCGGTGAAATCTTTCACAAGCGCGGAGAATACTCGCGGGGGGAGAACAGGTCAACGACCGGAAACCAGAAACCAGAAACCAGAACAGTCCCTGGAGATCCGATCCCCGGGGCGAACTTTCTGGTTTCCGCTTTCTGGTTTCTGCTTTCCGCCTTTCCCTTACAATGCCCGCCGTGAAACGAGACGTCCTGTTTGCCCTCATCGCCGTCGCCGTCGTCGGCGCCATCTGTTACGGGCTGGCCACAGCGAAGCCCGACTTCCTCTCCACCAAGCCGAAGCCATTTGTCGCCGAGCTCGGCAAGAAGAACGCCGACAAATTTGTCATGCGCGTCAACGGCGATCCCATCACCGAGATGGAGTTCACGGCCGCCTTCTCCCAGCTGCCGGAAGACATGCAGCGGCAATTTGCCTCGGTGCAGGGCAAAGAAGCTTTCGCCGAGCAGCTCATCCGATTGAAGATTCT
>JBDSGC010000274.1:0-8729 GCA_039919215.1 Thermoanaerobaculia bacterium
CGAGGCGCAGCGCAGCCGCGCGCCGATCCAGAAGCTGGCCGACCAGGTGGCCGGATGGTTCGTGCCCATCGTCATCGGCTCTGCAGTGATCACCTTCCTGGTCTGGGCCTTCTTCGGCCCCGCGCCCTCGCTGGTGTACGCGCTGGTCAACTCGGTGGCGGTGCTGATCATCGCCTGCCCCTGTGCACTGGGACTGGCCACGCCGATGTCGATCATGGTGGCCAGCGGAAAGGCGGCCAGCGCGGGCGTGCTCTTCAAGAACGCGGAGGCCATCGAGATCCTGCGATCGGTCGACACGCTGGTGGTGGACAAGACTGGCACGCTGACGGTGGGACGTCCGGAGCTGGTCACGGTGACGTCGACCGGCGATCTCTCCGAGAACGACATCGTCTCCATGGCTGCTTCCCTCGAGCGGGGAAGCGAGCATCCTCTGGCGGCAGCGATCGTTGCCGGCGCCACGAAGCGCGGTGTGCAGGCCAGCGACGCCCTGGAGTTCCAGTCGGTGACCGGCAAAGGAGTGACCGGTGTGGTCGGAGGGCGGCGCGTGGCCCTTGGCAACGTCGCGCTGCTGGAGTCGCTCGGCGCATCCGAAACGGATCCCGGCGCGGCCGAGGCGCTGCGCGCGGAAGGGCAGACGGTCGTCTACCTGGCGGTGGAGGGCAAGCTCGCCGGCATCCTCGGCGTGGCCGATCCGATCAAGGAGACGACCGCGGAGGCGATCCGCGCGCTGCATGAGGAGGGGCTGTCGCTGGTGATGCTGACCGGAGACAGCAGGACCACCGCGATGGCCGTGGCCAAGCGGCTGGGGATCGACGAAGTGATTGCCGGAGTGCTGCCGGATCAGAAGGCGGAGGTGATCAAGAAACTGCAGGCCGCCGGGAAGAAGGTGGCCATGGCCGGCGACGGGATCAACGACGCTCCGGCGCTGGCGCAGGCCGAAGTGGGGATCGCCATGGGCACGGGGACGGATGTGGCCATGGAGAGCGCGGACATCACGCTGGTGAAGGGCGACCTTCGCGGGATCGTACGTGCGCGGCGCTTGAGCCGGGCCACCATCCGGAACATCCGGCAGAACCTTTTCTGGGCTTTTCTCTACAACGCGGCGGGCGTGCCCATCGCGGCTGGAATCCTGTACCCATTTTTCGGAATCCTTCTCAGCCCTGTCATCGCTGCAGCGGCCATGAGCCTCAGCTCGGTCTCCGTCATCGCCAACGCACTGCGCCTGCGAGCGGCCCGGATCTGAATGATCAACATGTTGACGTTGGA
Source organism: Thermoanaerobaculia bacterium (assembly GCA_039919215.1). Classification (GTDB taxonomy): domain Bacteria; phylum Acidobacteriota; class Thermoanaerobaculia; order Gp7-AA8; family Gp7-AA8; genus JBDSGC01. Next base: position 1,267 of record JBDSGC010000274.1, read on the forward strand.
TCGTCGGCCATGAGTCCGAAGCTTCGAAAGCGGCTGGTGTGGATTGCATCCATCGTCGCTGGCGGCCTCGTGCTGGTCGAGGCGCTGGCGTGGGCCAACGTGCGCCAGCAGCGCGCGAAGCGTGCGTATCTCGGCGACCGGCTCTTCGTGGAGCGCAATGGCGCCGGCCCGCCGATGGTGTTTCTGGCGGGCCTGGAAGGATCGACCCGTTACTGGCCGCCGGACTTTGCCGCCCTGAGCGATCGACATGGCCTGCTCTACATCGACGCACTGGGGTTCGGCCGCTCCCCCTGGCCGCTGACCGAGCCGACGCTCGAGGATCATCTCGACTGGCTCCGGCGCACCCTCGTCGCCGAAGGGGCCACGCAGCATGTGACCATCGTGGCGCATTCATTTGGCACGATCGTCGCGGCGTACTACGCGGCGCGCCATCCCCAGGAGGTGGAGCGGCTGGTGCTGCTGGGGACGCCGATTTTCCGAGGCCAGGACGATGCGCGTCAGCGGATCAAGAGCATGTCGAGTCTCGCCGGCGTGTTCTCGCTGAATCCGGTGATCGCGCGGGAGGCCTGCCTGCTCATGGGGGCTTTCCGGCCACTCATCCGCAACGTGCTGCCGCATCTGGCCCGGGACAGCCGTTCGGAAGTGGTGGAGGATGCCGTGCTGCACGACTGGCCTTCGATTCACGGCGCAATCCAGAATGTGCTGCTGCGCAGTCCGATCGAGTCGGCCCTGGACCGGGTGCGCGCCTCGATCACCTTCGTGCATGGCGATGAGGATCCGGTGACGCCGCTGCAGCGGGTGCGGGAGGTGGCCGAACGTCTGCACGCGGACCTCGTGGTGGTGCCGGGCGATCATCAGACCTACGCCGGGCCGTCGCGCGCGACAGTGGTGCGAATCATCGACCAAGGGCGATGAGCACCATGCGGATGACAGGTGCCCCGCGGGCCTCAGTTCTTCGCAGTTAATAAGTGGACGCGCGAGACCAGACCTTCTAACGACACACCCCAGGACGCCTCTGACGGTCGAGTTCCTTCTCCCCGCCGCAGCGGGGAGAAGGTGGCCGAAGGCCGGATGAGGGGTCGCTCATGAGTTCCGGAGACCCCTCACCCCCGCTTCGCGGACCCTCTCCCCGCTGCGGCGGGGAGAGGGAACTCGCGTGAGGATGTGTCATCGAGACTCAACAGCGCTGCCTCGCGCTGTTTTCCAGCTCAGGATCAATGGCCTCCTGCAGCCGATTTCCAGCCGGCTGCGCCGGCTTCTACTCGTCGAGTCTCTGATTTTCTGCCACATGCCGCACTTCGGTGTGCCACCGCCAGCGGTAGTAAATCGCCGGATAGACCATCAGTTCCATCAGGAATGAGGTGAAGAGGCCGCCGATCATGGGAGCGGCCACGCGCTGCATGACGTCGGACCCTGCGCCGGTGGACCACATGATCGGGACGAGGCCCATGGAGGCCACGGCCACGGTCATGACCTTGGGGCGCACCCGTTTGACGGCGCCGTGATAGATCGCTTCGCGCAGATCCTCGCGGTTGCGCATCTGTCCGCTCGCTTTCATGGCCTCGTAGGCCAGATCGAGGTAGAGCAGCATGAAGATGCCGGTCTCCGCATCGAGGCCGAGCAGGGCGATCAGCCCGACCCACACGGCGATGGACATGTTGTAGCCCAGCGCCCACAGCAGCCAGATGGCTCCGACCGCGGAGAAGGGGACGGCCAGCAGGACGATGAGCGTCTTGGCCATCGACTTCGTGTTCAGGTAGATGAGGAAAAACACGATGAACAGAGTGATGGGCACGACCACCAGCATCTTCTGCTTGACCCGCTCCATGGCCTCGTACTGGCCGCTCCACTGCAGGGTGTAGCCGGAGGGAATCTGCAGTTCGCCGGCGACCGCGCGCTTGGCCTCTTCCACGTAGCTGCCGATGTCGCGCTGGGTGGTGTCGACATCCACATACACGTAGCCGGAGAGTTTTCCGTTCTCATCCCGGATCATGGCCGGGCCCTGCATCAGCTTGATGGTGGCCAACTGGCCGAGCGGGACCTGGGCGATGCCGCCGGCACCCGAGGAGGTCCCGCCCGGAGCGGCCATCGCGCCGCCGGACGCCGCTGCGCCGGAGGTCTGAAACGGAACCAGGACGCGGGCCAGTTTGTCGACCTCGTCCCTGAGCTCGCGCGGATAGCGGATATTGATCGGGTAGCGCTCCCGTCCTTCGATGGTGGTGGAGACGTTCTCACCGCCAATGGCGGCCATGATCACGTCCTGCACGTCTTGGACGGACAAACCGTAGCGGGCGATGGCAGGGCGGTTCAGCTCGAAGTCGACGAAATAGCCACCGGAGACGCGCTCGCCATAAACGCTGCGGGTGGCCGGGACCTTCCTGACGATTCGCTCGAGCTGCTGGCCGATCGCTTCGATCTGTTTGAGGTCCGCACCGAAGATCTTGATTCCGACCGGAGTGCGGATCCCGGTGGTGAGCATGTCGATGCGATTGCGGATGGGCATGGTCCAGGCGTTGGTCTGGCCGGGGATCTGAAGTTTCTGGTCCATGTCGTTGACCAGGTCTTCCCAGGACAGCCGGTCGGGCCATAGCGGGCGGACCAGCGGCTGGAGAAAGTCCGGCATCCAGTTCGAGTACCAGCGTTCCTTCCCCCGCCACTGCGATTGCGGTTTGAGAACGACGGTGGTCTCGCCCATGGAGAAGGGGGCCGGATCGGTAGAGGTGTCCGCGCGCCCCACCTTTCCAAAGACGCGCTCCACTTCCGGGAACTGCTTGAGCAGCTGGTCCTGCCGCCGCAGCAGCTCACCGGCAGCGGTCACGGAAATCCCCGGAAGCGTCGTCGGCATGTAGAGAAGCACCCCTTCGTTGAGGGGCGGCATGAACTCGTGGCCGAGGCGGAAGTACACCGGAATGGTAACCAGCACGATGAGCACCGCGATGGCGATCACAACCCGCGTGTGTTTCAGCACCCAGTGCACCGGAGGACCGTAGAGGCGGAACAGGATCTTCGAGATCGGGTGCTTTTCTTCGGGATACATCTTGCCGACCAGGACGGCGTTGGTCACGCCGGCAAGCCAGCGCGGGCGGAACTCGAAGCGGTGCATCCGCGTGAACAGCAACCGGACCGCCGGGTCCAGCGTGATGGCCAGTAGCGCAGCGATGGCCATCGAGAAGTTCTTGGTGAAGGCCAGCGGCTTGAAGAGTTTTCCTTCCTGCGCTTCCAGGGCAAAGATCGGCAGGAAGGAGAGGGCGATGACCAGGAGTGAGAAGAACGCGGGGCGGCCGACCTCCTGGATCGCCGTGATCAGGACCTCCCGATAGTCGCCTTTTTTTCCTTCCGACTCCCAGACCTCGAGCTTCTTGTGCGCGTTTTCAACGACGACGATGGCTGCGTCGACCAGGGCTCCGATGGCCACGGCGATGCCGCCCAGCGACATGATGTTCGAGCTGATCCCGAAGGCTTTCATGGGGATGAAGGCGATGATCACCGCCGCGGGGATGGTGATGATGGGGATGATCGAGCTGGGGATGTGCCAGAGGAAAATGAGAATGATCAACGACACGATGATCATCTCGATGAGCAGCTCGTGCTTCAGCGTGTTGATCGACTCATCAATGAGCTCCGAGCGGTCGTAGGTCTCCACGATCTGCACGCCCTTCGGCAGGGACGGCCGGATCTCCTCCATGCGCGCTTTGACCCGGTCGATGACCGCCTTGGCGTTTTCGCTGTGGCGCATGACCACGATGCCGGCGGCTACTTCGCCTTTGCCGTCGAGCTCCGCGATGCCACGTCTCAGCTCCGGCCCCAGCTGGACGCTGGCGACGTCGCCGAGGCGCACCGGAGTGCCGCGGTTGCTCTTGATGACGATCTCCTCGAGATCACTCTTCTTCTTCACATATCCGTGAGCGCGCACCATGTATTCAGCGCCACTCCATTCAATGAGCCGCCCTCCCACCTCGTTGTTCGAGCTCTTCACCGCGTCGGTCAGCTGCATGAGGGGGATGCCATACGCGGCCAGCTTGTTGGGGTCGACGGTGATCTGGTACTGCCTCACGAAGCCACCGAGACTGGCCACTTCCGCCACCCCAGGGACGGCCTGCAGTTCATAGCGGAGATGCCAGTCCTGGATGGAGCGCAGGTCGGCCAGAGAGCGCTGCCCGGTGGTGTCCACCAGGGCGTACTGGTAGACCCATCCCACACCCGTCGCATCAGGGCCCAGTTCGGTCTTTACGCCTTCGGGCAGGGAGCTCTGAACTTTCGATAGGTACTCGAGCACGCGGCTTCGGGCCCAGTAAATGTCGGTGCCCTCTTCGAAGATGACGTAGACATAGGAGTAGCCGAAATCGGAGAAGCCGCGAATGGCTTTGACCTTCGGCGCGCCCAGAAGGGAAGCGATGACCGGATAGGTGACCTGGTCCTCGATGATGTCGGGACTGCGGTCCCACTTCGAGTAAACGATCACCTGGGTATCGGAGAGGTCGGGGAGCGCGTCGACAGCGATCTCTTTGATGCTCCAGATCCCGCCGAGGACCAGCGCCCCGACGATGATCAGGACGATAAAGCGGTTCGTCGCGGAGAAGCGGATGAGTTTCTCGATCACGGCGTTGCCCTGGAAACCAGAAACCAGAAACTCGAAACCAGAAACCAGAAACCAGAAATCAGAAGGGGAACTCGCGAGACGAGGGGCCGCGGATCGGGTGTCAGTGAAGTCATCGTTTGGCCTTTGCGTTCTTGATCAAGGTCACCAGGATGGCGGTCAGCTCTGAGGTCTCGTTCTCGAGCGCGGCCAGTCGTCGAGGCGTGACGATTTCCGCCGACTCAAGGAGCTCCAGCCTATCCAGGGTCTCCTCGAGTTCCAGCAGGCCAGCGTTCAGTTTCGCGGCGTATTCGGCTGCGGAACGGCTTCGAATTGCCTCGCGATCGTGAGCTCCCACCGATGTAGCGCTCCGTAGAAGTTGCTCGCCAATGACCCGAGCCGCCCCCCGCTTCGGCAACGCGTCATACAGACGGATCACGCGCAAGGAATAGGCACGAGTTCGGTCCTTGATATCGATCACGGCGTGTCCGCCTTTCTGGTTTCTGATTTCTGGTTGCTGGTTTCTGTCTTCATCTCCGGCATTCCCGGCATGCCCCCCGATCCGGAGATCGCCGACTTGAGCCGGGATTCGGAATCGACAAGGAAGTTTGCGTCCACCACCACGGTCTCACCCGCCTGTACGCCGCTGAGAATCTGGTAGAACTCGTTGGTTTTCGCACCGGTCTGCACTTCCCGAGGCGCGAATTGTCCAGGGCCTGTCTGCACGAATACGATCGCTCGCGTGCCGGTCTGCATGACCGAGCTCTCAGGAACGACGACGACGTTGCCCACCGGTTTCTGCAGCAGCACGTTGGCGAACATCTCCGGCTTGAGCAGTCCGCCAGGATTGGGCAGCTCGACGCGGACTTTCGCTGTTCGGGTGGCCTCGTCGACGATGGGTGCCACAAAGGTGACGCGGCCAGTCACGGTCTGGCCGGACGAGGAGAGGGTCACCTGGGCCGTCTGGCCGGTGTGAACGTACGGAAGATCCGATTCGTACACGTCGGCGACGATCCACACGCTGCTCAGATCGGCGATGACGTAGAGCGTGTCGGCCGGCATGACCCGCGCTCCCAGAAGTGCGTTCTTGGTGAGGACCACGCCGTTGACCGGCGATCGCAGCGTGACGGCGCGAATGGGGCGTCCGCTTCGGGCCACGCGATCGATGTCGCCCGAGCTCATGTCCCACAGCTGCAGCCGGCGTCGGGCTGCTCCGGCCAGTGTTCGCCCGAGGTCGGAGTGCATGCGCTCGGCCAGGAGCAGCTCCTGTTGGGTGGCCAGAAGGTCGGGACTGAAGATGGAGAGGAGGGGATCGCCTCGACGAACGGACTGGCCGGTGAAGTTGACGAACAGACCCTCGACGACACCTTCGAACTTGGTGTGGACCTGGGCTTCACGCCGCTCGTCGGTGGTGACTCGACCGACCGCACGGATTCCGCCGGCCAGCGGCCGAAGCTCCGCTTTCCCCAGCTTCACGCCGATCAACTGCTGCCGCGCCGGAGGCAGGGAGACATTGCTGTAACCCTCCACGGTGGAAGTGGCCGTCGTGGTGCTGGTGGCATCGTCTGCATACAGCGGCACGAGCTTCATGCTGCAGTCGGGAGCGCGGCCTGGCTTGTCGGACTTGTACACGTGAGGGGGACCCTGCGAGTACATCGGGTCAATCCACGCGGTCACCCGCCGGCCGCTGCTGTCCTGCACCACGCCGCCCTCCTTGCTGCTGGCAGGCGCACCATCGCGGCCTTTGGTAAAGAGCACCACGACCAGGGCGATGGCCAGGAGAATGGTAAGGATCCAGGGGAGTGTTTTTCGATTGAAGACTCGATTGCTCATGGTTGCGTCCTCACTTCATCCTCGTGCCCGACGCCGAGGCTGCGGGCATCGACGTAGCGGGAGCGGCGGTCATCGCGCTGGCGCCGCCGCTACGCGCGCCATGACGAATGGCATCGATGTCCGCTTCGGCAGCCATCTGCTGCCGGAGGTAGTCGTAGTAGTCGACGTTGAGCGAGATGTAGGTGCGCAGGGTTCCGAGGACGGAGTCCAGGCTGGTCTTTCCGTTCTGGTAGGAGACCAGGGCCGACTCGAATCCAAGCTTGGCAATGGGCACGAAGTGGTCGAGGTGAAAGTTGATCTGTTCGATGGCTTCGTTCCGGAGGACGAGCGCGGTCCCCAGGTCCTGTCGGAGCTGCAGGCGCATCGCTTCGATCTGCTGCAGCCCGGCGTCACGGCGCAGGATCGCTTCGCGGATCCGCGGCGCGATCAGCGTCGATCGGCGCACCGGAAGCTCGATTCTGGCGACGACGGCGAACATGTCGACGTCCCGCGGTCGTACGCCGTACGTGGCCTCCAGGTTGATGTCGGGCTTGGTGGCCAGCTTCGCCAGATTGAGATCTTCCTCCGCCCGCGCCACTTCCGACTGCAACTCCGCGAGGGCCGCAGTGGAGTCGGGAAGTGTGGCGTCGATGCCATCGCCGTGTGGGCGCTCCATTGCCTGCGGAAGCGAGAACCCGGGCACCGGGGTCCCCTGCGGGAGCTGAAGCAGGGGCAGCAGCCTGGCCACTGCCGCGTTGCGCTGCCGGCGCAGCACAAGGATCTGATGATCGACGTTTCTCTGTTCGAGCGTTGCACGGATCAGATCGGTCTGGGGCACCGCTCCCGCCTCGTACTGAATCCGTGAGGCGTCGGTGACCGACTGGAGCACGCGCAGGATTTCCCGGGTCGCGGTGATCTGGTTCTCCGCGGCGGCGGCGTCGATCCAGGCCGTGCGTGCGTCGCGCTCCACTTCGGCCTTGCGGGCGTCGTACTGAACACGCACCCGTTCGACCTCCAGCTCAGCCGACTTGCGCAGGGAGTCGCGGCGCGACTTCCGGACCAGCGTCTGCGACGC